>NZ_BMPG01000002.1:600000-875382 GCF_014647475.1 Halocalculus aciditolerans
CCCGGTCCCGAGTCCCGGTAGATGAACGAGTCGGACCGCCGCACCGCCCTCGGCGTCGCGCTCGCCGCCGCCGTCGCGCTCGTCCTCCGTTTCGCCCTCCTCGACGCGCGGATGTTCCACTGGGACGAAGCGCGCGTCGGCTACCTCACCCTCCAGTTCGCCGCGACCGGCCACTACGAGTACCGCCCCATCGTCCACGGCCCCTTCCTCTTCCTCGTGAACCGCGTCGTCTTCGACGTCTTCGGCGCGACCGACTACGCCGCGCGCGCCGTCGTCGCGCTCGTCGGCGGCCTCTTCCCGCTCACCGCCTGGCTCTACCGCGACCACCTCGACCGCGCCGAGACCGTCTGCTTCGCCGCGCTCCTCGCGCTCAACCCCGTCCTCCTCTACTACTCGCGGTTCATGCGGAACGACGTCCTCGTGGCCGCGTTCGCCGTCGCCACCGTCGGCCTCTGTCTCCGCGCTCGCGCGACCGGCCGCCACGGCTACCTCTACGCCGCCGCCGTCGCGTTCGCGCTCGCCTTCAGCACGAAGGAGAACGCTCTCCTCTACCTCTTCTGCTGGCTCGGCGCGCTCGCCGTCCTCCTCGACCACTACATCCTCCGCGCCCGCGCCACCGGCGGCGACGCCCTCCAGCCGTACGTCGACCTGCTCGGCGGGCTCTGGGACGCCGTGAACCGCCGGGAGACGCCGGCCGCCGAGCGGGCGAGACGCCGGCTCCGCGTGCCGCCCGCGGTCGCCGAGCGGTGGCCGCCGGCCGTCGTCGCGCTCCTCGTCTTCGTCGTCGCGTGGATATTCCTGTTCGCGCCGCGCCCCGACGTCTACCAGCCGTCCGCCTACCCGCATCTCCTCGACGACGCGACGGTCGGCGCGGTCCGGTCCTTCCTCGACCAGTGGGGGTCAGGCCACGAGTCCTCCTACTCCTCGTTCTTCGTCGACCAAGGGAAGGTCCTCGCGGAGGCGGCGTTCGTCACGACGCTGCTCGCCGTTCTCGGCTTCTTCGCGGACCGCTACCGCGAGCGGGGGCCGCGTCCGCTCGTGACGTTCGCCGCCGCGTGGGCGCTCGCGAGCCTCCTCGGCTACCCCGCCATCACGGACATCTCCGGCCACTGGTCGGTCGTCCACGTCGTCGTCCCGCTCGCGCTCCTCGGCGGCGTCGGCGGCGGCCTGCTCGTCCGCCGAAGCGCTCGCGCCGTCCGCGCCGGCGACACCGTCGGCGTCGCGCTCGCCGTCGTCGTCCTCGTCGCCGCCGTCGGCCAGGTCGGCGTCGTCGCCGCGCAGACCTCGTACACGAACCACTCCGACCCCGACAACGTCCTCGTCCAGTACGGTCAGCCCGCCTACGACGTCCGCCCGGCCCTCGACGACACGGCGCGCATCGCCGCCGACCACGAAGGCACGGACCTCCTCTTCTACGGCTCGCACTTCAACGTCGCGAACGAACCCTCGATACGGGATACCGACCTGCCGGCCGGGAACTGGTACAACCGCCTGCCGCTCCCGTGGTATCTCGCGCGCTCGAACGTCACCGTCGACTCGACGACGAACCTCGCGGCCGTGAACGACACGGCCCCGCCCGTCGTCCTCGCGAAAGCCGAGCACTACCAGGAGCTGAGCGAGACGCTCCCCGGCTACGACGCCCGAACCTATCGGCTGACGTCGACGAACACCGTCATCGTCGTCTTCGTCGACCCGGCCGCCCTGCCCGAGCCACAGGCACGTGACGGCACGGACGTGCACACCTGACGGTCGGAACCGGGAGCGTTATGCACTCCCGGCCACACTCGTCGGGTGATGACGGTTCTCGTTCCGGACGCGACGCTTGGTGTCGTCGGCGGCGGACAGCTCGGGCGGATGCTCGCCGAGGCGGCGAGCCCGCTCGGCGTCGACGTCGTCGTGCTCGACCCGACGCCGGACTGTCCCGCCGCGCCGCCCGCCGCGGCGCAGATACAGGGCGACTTCGACGACCCGGAGGCGCTCGACGAACTCGCCGCGCGGAGCGACGCGCTCACGTTCGAAATCGAACTCGCCGACCCGGACGTACTCGCCGAAGTAAGCGACACACACGACGTCCCTGTCCACCCGGACCCCGACACGCTCCGCACGATACAGGACAAGTACGTGCAGGACTCGCACTTCGCCGACGCCGGCGTTCCCGGCCCCGCGTTCAGGCAGGTGGACGACGCCGACGACCTCGAAGCCGCGTTCGAGGAACTCGGCTCGCCCCTGATGCTCAAAGCCCGCACCGGCGGGTACGACGGCCGCGGGAACGCGCCCGCAGAGACGGTCGAAGACGCCGAGGAGTACTTCGGCGGCCTCGAGGGACTCGTCGCCGAGGCGTTCGTGGACTTCGAACGCGAGCTCTCCATCATCGGCGTCGTCGGCGACGGCGAGCGCGCCGCCTACCCCGTCGTGGAGAACATCCACGAAGCGGAAATCCTCCGGGAGACGGTCGCGCCCGCCCGCACCACCGACGCGGTGGCGGAGCGCGCCCGCGACGTCGCGATGGACGTCCTCGACGCCCTCGACGGCCGCGGCGTCTACGGCATCGAACTCTTCGAGACGAGCGAGGGCGAAGTGCTCGTGAACGAGGTCGCGCCGCGCCCGCACAACTCCGGCCACTACACCATCGAAGCCGGGCACGCGAGCCAGTTCGAACAGCACGCGCGCGCCGTCCTCGGCCTCCCGCTCGCCCCGACCGCCCTCCGCGATGCTGCCGTTTCCGCGAACATCCTCGGCACCGTCGACGAAACGCGCCCCGCGAAGCTCACCGGCGTCCGGGACGTCCTCGCCGAACCCGGCGTCCACCTCCACTGGTACGGCAAAGACGACGTCCGCCCCCTCCGAAAGATGGGGCACCTCACGCTCGTCGGGAGTGGCCCGTCTGTCGAACCGGACCACACCGATGGCGAGAACCGCGAAGAGATGCTCTCGCGCGCACGAGCGGCGCGTGACGCCCTCGACTTCGACTGACGACTCACCGCTCACAGCTATGACCACCGAGACTGACCTCATCGAGCGACTCGAATCGGAAGCCGAACGCGACCTCGCCACCGCCCCCGACGTCGGTATCGTGATGGGGAGCGACTCCGACCTCGACGTCATGAAGGGCGCGGCCGACGCCCTCGACGAGCTCGGGTTCGCCGAGTGCACGGACGTCGAAACCACGTATGACGCGGACTACACCTACGAGACGTGGGTGGTGTCGGCGCACCGGACGCCCGACCTGATGTACGCCTACGCGGACACCGCGGAAGCGCGCGGCGTCGACGTCATCGTCGCGGGCGCGGGCGGGAAATCCGCCGACCTCCCGAACATGACCGCGAGCATCGCCTATCCCGTTCCCGTCGTCGGCGTCCCCGTCCAGGAGAAGTCGGTGGACTCCGTCATCGGGATGCCGACGGGCGCGCCGCTCACCGCCGTCGACGCCGGGAAATCCTACAACGCCGGGCTGTCCGCCGCCCAAGTGCTCGCGCGCTCCGACGACGCGCTCCGCGAGCGCCTCGTCGCCTTCCACGACGACCAGAAGTCGGGCGTCGCCGACGTCTCCGAGCGCCTCCACGACGACGGAATCGACGGGTTCATACAGAACCGCTGAATTCGCGGAATCCGGCCGCCACGCCGCGAGATTTGGAAGAATCAACGTTTATAGGAGTTCGGCTGGAAGCGTCACACGATACGACGATTATGAATCCATGGATCGCCATCGGCGCGCTGGCGGTAGTGGCAGTCCTCATTCCGCTGAGCATGATGGGACTGTCGAGCCTGCTCCGTCCGAGCGTGCCCGAACAAGGGAAGCGAGCCGTCTACGAGAGCGGCGAAGTCCCCACGGGCGGGACGCGTCTCCGGTTCAACGTGCAGTACTACATGGTCGCGTTGCTGTTCGTCGTCTTCGACGTCGAGACCGTCCTCATCTTCCCGTGGACGCTTATCTATCGCGACGCCGTCGCATCGGTCGGCCTCCTTCCCGCGCTCGTCCCCATGCTCGCGTTCATCGGCGTTCTCGTCGTCGGGCTCGCGTGGGCGTGGCGGAACGGCGCCGTCCGCTGGGTGCGCAACCCACGCTACGGAGAACACGGACACTATGAGTAGTGACACACCCCGGGACAGCATCGTCGAGAGTAAGGAACCGCTCCGGAAGACACAGGACGCCCGCGCCGGAGTCGGCCGCGGCGACCGATTCAACTCGAAGCTCCGGGAGGCGTTCGGCTCCACGCCGTTCATCCTCACGAAGTTCGATAAGTTCGTGGACTGGGCACGGGGGAACTCGATGTTCATGCTCCAGTTCGGCATCGCGTGCTGCAGCATCGAGATGATGCACACGTACGCCGTGAAACACGACCTCGACCGCTTCGGGTCCGGCGTCCCGCGCGCCAGCCCCCGGCAGGCGGACGTGATGATCGTCCCCGGGACGATCGTCTCGAAGTTCGCGCCGCGCATGAAGCGCGTCTACGACCAGATGCCCGAGCCGAAGTTCGTCGTCGGCATGGGCTCGTGCACCATCTCCGGCGGCCCCTTCCAGGAGGGATACAACGTCCTGAAGGGCGCAGAGGAGGTCATCCCGGTCGACATCCACGTCCCCGGGTGTCCGCCGCGGCCGGAGGCGCTCGTCTACGGCGTGCAGAAACTCCAAGAGCGCGTTCGCGAGGGCGAGACCGCGCCGGTGACGGTCAAGCCGTACGAGCTGGAGGAGTTCGGCGACTTAGAGCGCGACGAGTTCGTCCGCCAGCTCGCGGACGACATCGACGAGGACGACCTCGTGATGCGGTACAACTGGGCTGATTCGCCATGAGCACGCAGGAAGAAACGCCCGAGGAGGGCGACGTCGAGGTCGAAGAGCCGCCCGTCGAGGGCGTCGACTACGACGCGCTCGAAGCGCTCCTCGGCGACGCCGTCACGGGCCGAGAGACGCATCTGAACGCGGAGGCGTTCCGCGTGCGCTCGGACCGCGTGCAGGACGCCCTCTCCGCGCTGAGAGAGGACGCCGGGTTCGACCACCTCTCCGCCGTCACGGCACAGGAGTACGAGACGCACTTCGAGTCGATCTACCACCTGAAGAAGTACGACGACCCGACGGAGGAAGTGAGCGTCGTCGTGCCGACGCCCCGGGACGACCCGGTCAGTGAGTCCGGCTCGCCCGTGTTCGAGACCGCGAACTGGCACGAGCGCGAGGCCTACGACCTCGTCGGGATTAACTACGACGACCACCCGGACCTCCGCCGCATCCTCCTCCCGGAGACCTGGCAGGGCCACCCGATGGGGCTCGACTACAACCAGGACAAACCCCAGATCGTCTCCTTCGAGGAGCACGAGAACCCGCTCGCGGACAGCCACCGCGGGGAGAACGCAGACACGATGTTCCTCAACATCGGCCCGCACCACCCGGCGACGCACGGCGTCCTCCACCTGAAGACCGTGCTCGACGGCGAGCAGGTGGCGCACGTCGAACCCGACATCGGCTACCTCCACCGCTGCGAGGAGCAGATGGCACAGAACGGCGACTACCGCCACCAGATCATGCCGTACCCGGACCGCTGGGACTACGCGTCAGCCGGCCTGCTGAACGAGTGGGCGTACGCCCGCGTCGCCGAGGACCTCAACGACATCGAGGTCCCCGAGTACGCGCAGGTCATCCGGACGATGGGCGCGGAGCTCTGCCGCATCGCCTCCCACCTCCTCGCGCTCGGCACGTTCTGCCTCGACATCTACGGCGACTTCACCGCCATCTTCATGTACGCGATGCAGGACCGCGAGCGCGTCCAGAAACTCCTCGAGGACCTCACCGGCCAGCGGATGATGTTCAACTACTTCCGCCTCGGCGGGGTCGTCTGGGACATTCCGGAGCCGCGCGATCAGTTCTTCGCGAACGTCCGCGAGTTCCTCGACGGCATTCCGAACCGGATGGACGAGTACCACGACCTCATCACGGAGAACGAGCTCTTCCAGCTCCGCACCGTGGGCACGGGCATCCTCGAACCCGAAATCGCGAAGCAGTACGGCGTCACCGGGCCGGTCGCCCGCGCGTCCGGCATCGACTACGACCTCCGCCGCGACGACCCCTACGGGTACTACGAGAACCTCGAGTGGGACGTCATCACGGACTCCGGGAAGGACAACTACTCCCGGCTCCTCGTCCGCATGAAGGAGGTTGAGCAGTCCGCGCGCATCGTCGAGCAGTGCGTCGACCTCCTCGAGAACTGGGACGAGGAGGACCGCACGGTCCAGTCGAACGTCCCGCGCACGCTCACGCCCGAGGAGGACGCCGAAGTCTACCGCGCCGTCGAGGGCGCGAAGGGCGAACTCGGCATCTACATCCGCTCCGACGGCACCTCGCAGCCCGGGCGGTTCAAGATTCGGAGCCCCTGCTTCAGTAACCTCTCCGCGCTCCACGAGATGAGCGAGGGCGAGTACATCCCCGACCTCATCGCGACGCTCGGCAGCCTCGACATCATCCTCGGCGAGGTGGATCGATGACCACGACGGGGATTCTCTCGCAGTGGCTCGGCTACGGCGCGAACCCCCCGCTCTGGGTCGAGGTCGCGCTGAGCTTCGTCGTCGCCGTCGTCGTCGCCACCATCATGATGCTCATGTCGGCGCTCGCCGGCCCGTGGGCGAAGCGGAAGATCACGGCGGCGTTCACGGACCGTATCGCCGTCGACCGCGTCGGCCCCTGGGGGCTGTTCATCATCATCGCGTCCGCGATACAGCTCTCCGCGAAGGAGCTCATCATCCCCGAAGGCGCGGACCGCCCCGCCTACGACCTCGCGCCGTTCGTCCTCCCGTTCTCGGCGTTCATGGGCTTCGCCGTCATCCCGTTCGGGAGCGGCCTCCAGCTCGCCGACCCGGAGACCGGCGTCGTCTACCTCTTCGCCGTCGCCAGCATCGCGAGCGTCGGCCTCGTCATGGGCGGCTACTCCTCCGGGAGTAAGTACAGCCTCCTCGGGAGCCTGCGCGCGGTCGCGCAGAACATCGCCTACGAGATTCCGCTCGTCGTCCTCGCGGCGTCCGTGGTGCTCTTCGCCGGGTCCCTCCAGATCAGCGAGATCGTCGCCGCCCAGCAGGGCGCGCTCCTCGCGCTCGGCCCGGTCACCATCCCGCAGTGGTACGCGTTCGTGAACCCGTTCGCGTTCGTGCTCTTCGTCATCGCGAACCTCGCGGAGGTCGGCCGGAACCCCTTCGACCTCCCGGAGGCGGCGACGGAGATCGTCGGCGGCTACATCACCGAGTACTCGAGCGTCTACTTCGTGCTGTTCTTCCTCGGGGAGTTCCTCCACATCTTCCTCGGCGGCGCGATCATCGCGACGCTCTTCCTCGGCGGCCCCGCCGGGCCCGGCCCCGAGTGGCTCGGCATCGTCTGGTTCATCGTGAAGATCTGGGGCGTCTTCCTCTTCACGCAGTGGTGTCGCTCCGCGGTCCCGCGACTCCGCATGGACCAGGTCATCGAGGTCGGGTGGAAGTTCCTGCTCGTCCTCGCGTTCGCGAACCTCGTCCTCACGGCGGTCATCGTGGGGGTGTTCCAGCTATGATCGGAGTTCTGAAATCGATGGCGACGACGATGAAGCACGCGCTCGACGGGCAGACCTTCACGGTCGACTACCCCGACGAAGCGCCGGACGTCAGCCCGCGCTTCCGCGGCATCCACAAGTTCAGCCAGGAACGCTGTATCTGGTGCCGCCAGTGCGAGAAGGTCTGTCCGAACGACACGATCCACATCGTCACCGACGACAAGCGACAGGGCGAACAGTACAACCTCCACGTCGGCCAGTGCATCTACTGCCGGCTCTGCGAGGAGGTCTGCCCGGTGGACGCGATTCTCCTCACGGAGAACTTCGAGTTCACGGGCGACACGAAGCACGAGCTCGCCTACAACAAGGAGATGCTGCGGAACGTCCCGTGGTACAAGGACGTCGACCCGCTCGCGGCGCGCGAACCCGACCGCGGGGCGTGGGTCGGCGAGGGCGACGGCGAGGTGGACTACCAATGATCGCGGAGACCGCGGCGTTCGCGGTGTTCGCGCTGGTGACGCTCGTCGGGAGTCTCGGCGTCGTGCTCGCGCGCGACGTCTGGCACTCGGCGCTCTTCCTCGGCGTCACGCTGCTCTCCGTCGCCGTGCACTTCGTGATGCTACAGGCGGAGTTCCTCGCGGCGATGCAGGTGCTCGTCTACGTCGGTGGCGTCCTCATCCTCATCGCGTTCGCCGTGATGTTCACGCAGGGCGAACGGGGGGTGGCGGCGTGACGAAACGACCGCGCTTCGCGGACGACGTCCACTGGGCCCCCGGCCTCGTGGCCGTCGCGCTCTTCGCCGTGTTCGCCGCCGTCTTCCTCACGCAGGGCTTCGCGCCCGCCGCGGGCTTCTCCCCGGACGTGGCGCTCACGGAGAGCATCGGCTACCTGCTCTTCGACATGCCCGGGCAGGCGGCCGTCGACGGCACCGGCTTCCTCGCCGCCTTCGAGATGATCGACTTCTTCCTGGTCGGCGCGCTCGTCGCCGCCGTCCTGCTCGCGCGCCGCGAATCCGACGGCGCGCCGCTCGAGAAGAGCGGAGGTGAGCGGTGATGGTGCCGGTCGAATACTACCTCGTGCTGTCCGCCGCCGTCTTCTGCGTCGGCGTCTTCGGCGCGCTCGCGCGCCGGAACACGCTCGTCTTCCTGATGAGCGTCGAACTCATGTTGAACGCGGCGAACCTCAACTTCGCCGCGTTCTCCGCACAGTGGGGGAACCTCATCGGCCAGACCTTCGGCCTCTTCACGCTCGCGCTCGCCGCGGGGGAAGTGGCTGTCGGTCTCGGCATCGTCCTCGTCCTCTACCGGAACTTCGGGACGACGGACTTCTCCGTTCCAGAGGGGATGAAGTGGTAACATGTCGGAACTAGCTAATCTCGCGACCGCCGTACCGCTCCTCCCGTTCGTCGCGTTCCTCATCGCGCTGCTCGCGGGACACTACCTGCCGCGCGTCCTCCCGAAACAGGGCGCGGTGCCGGGCGTCATCGCGACCGCCGGGTCGCTCCTCCTCTCCGCCTGGCTCGCCCTCTCGGTCGCCGGCGGCGAAGTCATCAACGAGACCGTGTGGACGTGGGTCGCGCCCACCGGGGAGACCTACGGGCTCTCCTTCGGCGTGCTCGTCGACCCGCTCTCCGCCCTCATGGCGGTCATCGTCTCCACCGTCGCGCTCCTCGTCTTCGTCTTCAGCCTCGGCTACATGAACGACGAGGGCGAGCCCGGTCTCCCGCGGTACTACGCGGGCCTCGCGCTCTTCTCGGCGAGCATGCTCGCGTTCACGCTGTCGACGACGCTCGTGCAGGCGTTCGTCTTCTTCGAGCTCGTCGGCTTCTGCTCGTGGTGGCTCATCGGCCACTGGTTCCGCGAACCCGGCCCCGCGAGCGCCGCGAAGAAGGCCTTCCTGGTGACGCGCTTCGGCGACTACTTCCTGCTCGTCGGCGTCGTCGCCGTCCTCGGCACGTTCGGCACCGCCGCGTTCGCGGGCGAGGGGTCGTTCCCCGCGCTCGCCCACGCCGCCCTCACCGGCGGCGAGTCGGTGCGGACGTTCCTCGGTCTCGACGCGGCGAACTGGTTCCCCGTCATCGGGCTGCTCGTGCTCGGCGGCGTCATCGGGAAATCGAGTCAGTTCCCGCTCCACACCTGGCTCCCCGACGCGATGGAGGGCCCGACGCCGGTCTCCGCGCTCATCCACGCCGCGACGATGGTCGCCGCCGGCGTCTACCTCGTCGCGCGCATGTACGGGTTCTACGCCCTGCTCCCGCAGGTCCTCGCCGTCATCGCGGTCGTCGGCGCGTTCACCGCGCTCTTCGCCGCGACGATGGCGCTCGTCAAGCGCGAAATCAAGCAGGTGCTCGCGTACTCCACCATCAGCCAATACGGCTACATCATGCTCGGCCTCGGCGCTGGCGGCTACGTCGCCGGCGTCTTCCACCTGCTCACGCACGCGACGTTCAAAGCGCTCCTCTTCCTCGGCGCGGGTGCCGTCATCGTGGCGATGCACCACGACGAGGACATGTGGAACATGGGCGGGCTCAGAGACCGCATGCCGGTCGTCTACTACGCGTTCCTCTCCGGGTCGCTCGCGCTCGCCGGTATCGTGCCCTTCGCGGGCTTCTGGTCGAAGGACGCCGTCCTCTACCACGCGCTCGCCGTCGGCCTCGACGGCAACCCCGCGATCCTGCTCGCGTACGTCCTCGGCCTCGTCGCCGTGGTCTTCACGGGCTTCTACACCTTCCGCATGGTCGTCCTCACCTTCCACGGTGAGCCGCGGAGCAGCGCCGCCGAGAACGCGGACGCCGCCTCGCTCTCCATGCGGGTTCCGGTCGCCGTGCTCGGCGTCGGCGCGCTCCTCGTCGGCCTCCTGAACGTCGACACCTTCGCCGAGTACATCCCGCACGAATACCTCCTCCTCGAACAGTGGCTCATCGGCCCCGAGGAGCTCACGAGCGCCGAACACTACGCGACGCTCGTCCACGACGTCGCCGGGTTCCACGAAGCCGGCGTGTCGATGCTCGCCTCCGCGGGCATCTCCCTCGTCGTCGCGCTCGTCGGCGTCGCCGCCGCGCTCGCCCTCTACCGCGGCGAGCCCGTCGAGCACACCGACAAGCTCGGCCCCGCGAAGACCGTACTGTACAACAACTACTACCAGGACGAGTTCCAGGTCTGGCTCGCGGACGGCGTCGCACAGCCCGTCGCCCGCGCTGTCGACCGATTCGACGGCGCAGTCGTCGACGGCGTCGTGAACGCCGCGTCGAGCGTCAGCCTGTTCGCCGGGTCGCGCGTCAAACGCATCCAGGACGGACACGCGAGCCACTACGTCGCGTACGCCGCGACCGGCATCGTCCTGCTCGCGGTCGCCCTCGGTCTCTACGGGGGGTGGTTCTAGATGCTACTCGAACTCCTACTCGCCGTCACCCTCGTCGGTGCCGCAGCCGTCCTGCTCGCCCCCGAATCGTGGGCGGAACGCCTCGCGTACTACGCGAGCCTGCTCCCGCTCCTCGGGAGCCTCGCGCTCTACGCGTCCTTCGACGCGACCGGGAACGCGCTTACAGGCCGGCCGGCGTTCGAGACGCAGATTCCGTGGTTCGAGTTCGGCGGCGTCGCGGCGAGCTTCCACCTCGGCCTCGACGGCCTGAGCCTCCCGCTCGTCATCCTCACCACGCTCCTGACGACCGTCGCAATCTTCGCGAGCCGCCCGTACGTCGCGGAGAAGAAGCGCGTCTACTACGCGCTCCTCCTCTTCACGGAGTTCTCCCTCATCGGCGTGTTCTCCGCGCTCGACTTCCTCCTCTGGTTCGTCTTCTGGGAGTTCGTCCTCGCGCCGCTCTACCTCCTCGTCTCGATGTACGGCGGCCCGCGGCGGACGTACGCCGCGATCAAGTTCTTCGTCTACACGAACGTCGCGAGCCTCGTCCTCTTCCTCGGCGTGTCCGCGCTCGTCTACGCGAGCGGCACGCCCTCCTTCGACCTCGGCGCAATCGCCGCGGCCGCCGGGACGGGGATGGGGACGTACTACGGCGTCCCCGTGGCGCAGCTCGCGTTCGCCCTGCTCTTCTTCGGGTTCGCCGTGAAGAGCGCGTTCGTCCCCGTGCACACCTGGCTGCCGGACGTCTACGTCGAAGCGCCGACGCCCGTCACCGTCGTCCTCGCGGGCGTCGTGACGAAGATGGGGACGTACTCGCTCGTCCGCTTCAACTACACGATGCTCCCCGAGGTCGCCCAGCAGTGGGCCCCCTACATCGCGGGCGTCGCGACGCTCACCGTCCTCTACGGCGCGTTCGTCGCGCTCAGCCAGCAGGACGCGAAACGCCTCGTCGCCTACACGTCCATCCCCTCGATGGGTTTCTTACTGCTCGGCCTCGCCGCCGGCACGCCGTACGGGCTCGCCGGCGCGGGCTTCCAGATGGTGAGCCACGGCCTCCTCATCGCCGTGCTCTTCCTCGGCGTCGGCATCCTCGAACGCGTCACGGGGACGCGCACTATCGACAAGCTGTCCGGGCTCGCCGACCGCCTCCCCGTCACCGCGGCCGTCGTCGTGGCGGGCGCGTTCGGCTACATGGGCCTCCCGCTCCTCAGCGGGTTCGCCGCGGAGTTCCTCGTCTTCACGGGCTCCTTCGCCGCGACCTACCCCGGCGCGCAGGTCATCACGGCCGTCGCGATGTTCGGCATCGTCGTCGTCGCCGGCTACCTGCTCTACTTCCTCCAGCGCGTCCTCTTCGGGCCGTTCGCGCACGACGTCGACGGCGACCTCGGCACGCCCTCGTTCTACGAGGTCGCGCCGGCGGTCGTTCTCGTCGTGCTCGCGGTCGCGCTCGGGACCGCGCCGGACCTCGTGCTCGGCGCGATTCAATCCGCCGTCCACCCGCTCGCGGCGGCACTCGGAGGTGGTCTCTAGATGACTGATGCACTGTTCACACTCCCCGCGCTCACCCCGGTCTACCTGTTCGGGCTGACCGCGCTCCTCGTCCTCGGTATCGACACGCTCGCGCCCGCCGCGCGGAAGAACGGCCTGCTCGCCGCGACGACCGCGCTCGGCGCGCTCGCCGCGACCGGCGTCGCCGCCTGGTTCCTCGGGAAACCCGGCACGTCGAGTTCGGTGTTCACGCCGTTCGAGAACGCCATCGTCGTCGACCCGTTCGCGCTGTTCTTCGTCGCGCTCTTCGGCGTCGTCACCGCGCTCGTCGCCGTCGCGAGCTACGACTACGTCCGCGACCTGCCACACCAGGCGTCCTACTACGCGCTCGTCCTCCTCGCGGGGACGGGGATGGCGCTGATGGCGGTCGCGAACGACCTCGCCGCCGTCTTCATCGCGCTCGAACTCGTCAGCCTCCCCTCGTACGCGCTCGTCGCGTACCTCAAACACAACGAGGGGAGCGTCGAAGGCGCGTTAAAGTACTTCCTCGTCGGCGCGCTGTCGTCGGCGACGATGCTCTACGGCGTCAGCCTCGTCTACGGCGCGACCGGGACGATGCGCCTCGGCGGTATCGCGGACGCCGTCACGTCGGGGACGCCCGGCGGCCTGCTCGGCCTCGGCGTCGTCCTCGTCGCCGTCGGCTTCCTCTTCAAGACCGCGTCCGTGCCCGTCCACTTCTGGGCACCGGAGGCCTACGAGGGCGCGCCCGCGCCCGTGTCGGCGTTCCTCTCCTCCGCCTCGAAGGCGGCCGGGTTCGCCGCCGCCTTCCGCGTGTTCACCGTCGCGTTCCCGCTCTCCGCGGTCTCCGCGACGGTCGACTGGGCGCTCCTCTTCGCCGTCCTCGCGGCGGTGACGATGACGCTCGGGAACTTCGCCGCGGCCACGCAGACGAACGTCAAACGCATGCTCGCCTACTCCAGCATCGGGCAGGCGGGCTACGTCCTCATCGGCCTCGCCGCCGTCGCCGGGAGCGTCGACTCCCAGGTCGTCGGCGCGTCGATGACGCACCTCTTCGTCTACGGCTTCATGAACACCGGCGCGTTCCTCTTCGTCGCCCTCGTCGAACACTGGGGCGTCGGCCGGACCTTCGCGGACTACGACGGCCTCGCGAAGCGCGCGCCCGTCGCCTGCGCCGCGATGACCGTCGTGCTGTTCAGCCTCGCCGGCCTCCCCGTCGGCGCGGGCTTCCTCTCGAAGTACGTCCTCTTCCTCTCCGCGTGGGGCGCAGGCTTCGGCTGGCTCGTCGCCATCGCCATCGTGAACAGCGCGCTCTCCGTCTTCTACTACTCCCGCGTCGTCAAGGCGATGTGGGTGAACGACGCCGACGACGGCTTCGACCTCCCCGGGACGCCCGCCGGCCTCTACGCCGGTGTCCTCGCCGCCGCCGTCGGCACCGTCCTCCTCCTCGGCGGCTTCGGCGCGGTCTACGAGACCGCCCAGCACGCCGCCAGCCTCCTCTGACTCGACCCGGGGTTTCTCGGCTTCGCGACGCCGTCTCTAGTTACTCTGACGGTCAGGACGCCGAGCGCGGCGAAAGGTACACCTTTTACCGCTCGCATCCCGCAACCCTGAGTAGAATGGTGACGCGTCTGCTCTTGGGCTGTGGGGCGACCGGCCACGACGTCCTCGACCGCATCGAGGGCTGGCACGGGGACGTCCTCGTCCTCGACCCGGACGCGAGCCGCGTGGAGTCACTGCGGAACGAGAAGACGCCGGCGGAGCGCGTGGACGTCACCGACGCGGACGCGCTCGACGAGTACGACGCGGACATCGTCTTCGTCGCGAGCGACGACGCCGGGCAGAACGTCGCCGCGGCGCGCGCCGCGGACGCCGCGTTCGCTGACGCGTGCTGCGTCGGCTACACGGGCCTCGACGCGACGACCCAGCAGCGGGACGCGCTCGGGGCCGCGGCGGACCGCGTCGTCTCGCTCGGCGACGCGCTCGCGGACCGAGTGGCGGACGCCGCGAGCGGGAGCGCGGACGCGCGCCTCCGCCGCCTCCGCGAAGTACTCGCGGACGTGGAGGGGACGCTCGGCGTGTTCGCGCACGACAACCCCGACCCGGACGCCATCGCGGCGGCCGTGACGCTCTGCCGCCTCGCGGAGACCGTCGACGTCGACGCGGAGGCCTGCTACTTCGGCGACATCAGCCACCAGGAGAACCGCGCGTTCGTCAACCTCCTCGACATCGAGCTCACGAACGTCGAAGCGGGCGAGACGCCGGATTTCGACGCGGTCGCGCTCGTCGACCACTCGCACCCGGGCGTGAACGACCAGCTCGACCCGGACACCGAGATCTCCGTCGTCGTCGACCACCACCCGAGCGCCGAGGAGCCGGACGCGGACTTCGTGGACGTCCGGGTGGACGCGGGGTCGACGAGCACGATCCTCGTGGACTACCTCGAACGGTTCAACGTCGACTTCGACCGCGACATCGCGACCGCGCTCCTCTACGGGATTCGCGTCGACACCGACGACTTCCGCCGAGAGGTGAGCGTCGCGGACTTCGAGGCCGCGGCCACGCTCACCGAGCACGCCGACTGGGACGTCCTCGAACGCATCGAGACGCCGAGCGTCTCCGCCGACACCCTCGACGTCATCGCGACCGCTATCGGCGAACGCGAAGTCCGCGGGAACGTCCTCTCGACGTGCGTCGGCCGCATCAACGACCGGGACGCGCTCGCGCAGGCCGCCGACCGCCTGCTCGCGATGCAGGGGCTCTCCGTGACGTTCGTCTACGGGTTCATGGACGGGACGGTGTACGCGTCGGCGCGCGCTCGCGGCGCGGACGTCGACCTCGGTGAGGCGCTCCGCACCGCCTTCGACGAGATGGGGAGCGCGGGCGGACACGCGGACATGGCGGGCGCGCAACTCGACCTCGGCCTCTTCGACCAAGTCGAGGAGGACGCCGAGGAGACGCTCCGCGCGATGCTGGAGGAATCCGTCGGCGGCCGGTTCTTCGAGGCCGTGCAGTCCCGGTAGTGCGACGGTAGAAGCTTTTTGCGCACGGCGGCCGTAGCGAGACCGTGATGGATTCGGGGCTGGACGCGAACGGCCGGAAACCGACCGTGAAGGAGTACATGACGCGGGACGTCGCGACAGTCTCGCCGGACGACACGGTCGGTAACGTGAAACGACGCATCGCGGAGAGCGACGGCCACAACGGCTTCCCCGTTACCGACGGCCGGAAGGTCGAGGGGTTCGTGACGGCGCGAGACCTCCTGCTCGCCGCGGACTCGGAGCCGATATTCAAGGTGATGACGGACGAGCTCATCGTCGCGCACCCCGACATGGACGTGAACGAGGCCGCGCGCGTCATCCTCCGGTCCGGCATCCAGAAACTCCCGGTCGTCGACGACGCCGGCCATCTCGTGGGAATCATCTCGAACGCGGACGTCATCCGCTCGCAGATCGAGCGCGCCACTCCGGAGAAAGTCGGGAAGCTGATGCGGACGCTGGAGACGATTCACGGCATCGACGTCCACGAGGAGCGCCGCACGGTCAGCATCGACGCGCTCGTGCCGACGCAGTCGAAGGTCTACGCGGACGAACTCGAAGGCCGGAGCTACGAGTTAGAGCACGGGCTGACGGAGCCGCTCGTCGTCATCGACAACAACGGGACGCTCCTGCTCGCCGACGGCCACCACCGCGTGATGGCGGCGAAGCGCCAGGGCATCGACGACATGGACGCCTACGTCATCGTCCTCGACGAACGCGTCGACCTCGGGATGGCGCGCACGGCCGAGAAGGAGGGGCTCCGCCACGTCGAAGACATCAGCGTCGTCGACTACGCCCGCCACCCGCTCGTCGAGACCACCGAACGCTTCCGGTGACCGACGAGTAGGCGGCGTTCGCCGTCGACGACGGCTTCGAGGTGCGCTCGGTATCGCGGAACCTTGATTATCGTTCCGGCGAATTTTACGAGTATGTACGACGAGGACGAGCTCGCGGCGATCCGCGAGAGTCGCGAGGCGTGGGAGGCTGAGTCGCTCGACCCGGTACTGGAGAAGCACGGCGAGCGGAAAGACCGATTCGCCACCGTCTCCAACGAGGAAGTCGACCGGCTGTACACGCCGGCGGACGTCGACGGCGTCGACTACGAGGACGACCTCGGATTCCCCGGCGAACACCCGTACACGCGCGGGGTCTACCCGACGGGGTACCGCGGGCGGACGTGGACGATGCGGCAGTTCGCCGGGTTCGGCACGGCCGAAGAGACGAACGACCGCTTCCACTACCTCATCGAGAACGGCCAGACGGGACTGTCGACGGCGTTCGACATGCCGACGCTGATGGGCCTCGATTCCGACGACCCGATGAGCCTCGGGGAGGTCGGGAAGGAGGGCGTCGCCGTGGACACGCTCCGCGACATGGAGATTCTCTTCGACGGCATCGACGTCGACGAAGTCAGCACGTCCTTCACCATCAATCCGAGCGCGCCCGTCATCTACGCGATGTACGTCGCGCTCGCCGACCAGCAGGGCGTCGACAGGGAGGAGCTCCGCGGGACGCTCCAGAACGACATGCTGAAGGAGTTCATCGCGCAGAAGGAGTGGGTGACGCCGCCCGAGTCGAGCCTCGACCTCGTCACGGACACGGTCGAATACTGCGCGCAGGAGACGCCGAAGTTCCACCCCATCAGCGTCTCGGGGTATCACATCCGGGAGGCGGGGTCGACGGCGGCCCAGGAGCTCGCGTTCACGCTCGCGGACGGGTTCGCGTACGTCGAGGACGGCATCGACCGCGGGATGGACGTCGACGAGTTCGCGCCCACGCTGAGCTTCTTCTTCAACTCCCACAACTCCATCTTCGAGGAGATCGCGAAGTTCCGCGCGGCGCGCCGCATCTACGCACGCGTGATGGAGGACTGGTACGCGGCGGAGTCGGAGGCGTCGAAGCAGTTGAAGTTCCACACGCAGACCGCCGGGCAGAGCCTCACCGCACAGCAGCCGCTGAACAACATCGTGCGCGTGACGCTGCAGGCGCTCGCGGCCGTGCTCGGCGGGACGCAGAGCCTGCACACGAACTCGTACGACGAGGCGCTCGCACTCCCGTCCGAGGACGCGGTGCGGGTCGCGCTCCGCACGCAGCAGATTATCGCGGAGGAGTCGGGCGCGGCGGACATCGTCGACCCGCTCGGCGGGAGTTTCGCCATCGAAGCCCTCACTGAGGAGATGGAGGCGCGGGTGATGGCGTACATCGAGGAGATTCGGGAGATGGGCGACGGCTCCGTGCGCGACGGCGTCCTCGCCGGCATCGAGGAGGGGTACTTCCACCGCGAGATTCAGGAGGCCGCCTACGAGTACCAGCGCCGCGTCGACGAGGACGAAGAGACGGTCGTCGGCGTGAACAGGTACGCGGTGGACGAGGACACGAGCCCGGACACGCTCCACGTGGACGAAGAGCGGGCGCGCGAGGTGCAGCTCGGCCGTCTCGCGGACGTGAAGGCGGAGCGCGACGACGACGCCGTGGCGGAGACGCTCGCCGCGCTCGCGGACGCGGTCGAGGCGGGCGAGAACGCGATGCCGTACATCGTCGACGCCGTGAAGGCGTACGCGACCATGGGTGAGATCATGAACGTGTTCGAATCCGAACACGGTAGCTATCAGGAGACCGCGTCGGTCGCTTAACGGCTTCCAGCGGGCGTTCTGGGTCGTTTCGCCCGGGTATTCGCTGCCGGGCTAACACTTATACTCGGGGTCTACGATGGTTGTTGATGTATGTCTGGTGACGACGTCGAACTTGAGGCACGACTCGAAGACCGGGACGTCTTCGAACCGCCGGCGGAGTTCGTCGAGCAGGCGAACGCCGGCGACCCCGAAATCTACGAGGAGTTCGAGGAGAACTGGCCGGAGTGCTGGGAGAACGCCGCCGACCTCCTCGACTGGGACTCCGGATACGACGAAGTCCTCGACGACTCGAACCCGCCGTTCTACGAGTGGTTCACCGACGGAAAGCTGAACGCCGCCTACAACTGCATCGACCGTCACGTAGAGGCCGGAGAGAAGAACCGCGTCGCCATCAAGTGGGAAGGCGAGCACGGTGACACGCGCACCTACACCTACCAGGACCTCTATCGAGAGGTGAACGAGTTCGCGGCGACGCTCCGAGACCTCGGCGTCGAGGAGGACGACGTCGTCACGCTCTACATGCCGATGGTTCCCGAGCTCCCAATCGCGATGCTGGCGTGCGCGCGGATCGGCGCGCCGCACTCCGTCGTCTTCGCCGGGTTCTCCGCGGACGCGCTCGCGACCCGCATGAACGCCGCGGACTCGGAGTTCCTCGTCACCGCGAACGGCTACTACCGCCGCGGCGACGCCCTCGACCACCTCGAGAAGACGAACGAGGGCCTCGACGGCGTCGACCACGGCGTCGAAGCGACCGTCGTCGTCGACCGCCTCGGCGACGACGACTTCGGCCACGACCTCACCGCGAGCCAGCACGACTGGGACGAGCTCATGGCCGAGCACCGCGGCGAGCGCGTCGACCCCGTCTCCCGGGACGCAGAAGACATGCTCTTCTTGATGTATACGTCCGGGACGACCGGGCAGCCGAAGGGGGTGAAACACACCACGGCCGGCTACCTCTCGTGGTCGGCGTGGACGAGTCAGAACGTCCTCGACTTGAAGAGAGAGGACACCTACTGGTGCAGCGCGGACATCGGGTGGATCACCGGGCACTCCTACATCGTCTACGGGCCGCTCGCGCTCGGCACGACGACCGTGATGTACGAGGGGACGCCGGACTTCCCGGACCGCGACCGGCTCTGGGAGATCGTCGAGAAGTACAGCGTCGACGTCTTCTACACCGCGCCGACCGCGATCCGCTCGTTCATGAAGTGGGGCGAGCGATTCCCGAACGAGCACGACCTCTCCAGCCTCCGTCTCCTCGGCACCGTCGGCGAACCCATCAATCCCCGCGCGTGGAAGTGGTACTACAAGCACATCGGGAACGAGTCCACGCCCATCGTGGACACGTGGTGGCAGACCGAGACCGGCGGCCACATGATCACGACGCTGCCGGGGGTGAAGGACATGAAACCGGGCTCCGCGGGCCCGCCGCTCCCCGGCCTCGACGTCCGCATCGTCGACACGAACGGCGACGAGGTCGAACCGGGCCGCGCCGGCTACCTCACGGTGAACAAGCCGTGGCCGGGGATGCTCCGCACGCTCTATCAGAACGACGAGCGCTTCATCGATGAGTACTGGGCGGAGTACTCCGACACCGACTCGGACGACCCCGACGACTGGGTGTACTTCCCGGAGGACGGCGCGAAGATCGACGAGGACGGCTACATCACCGTGCTCGGCCGCGTCGACGACGTCATCAACGTCTCCGGCCACCGGCTGGGGACGATGGAGATCGAGTCCGCCATCGTCGGCGTCGAGGGCGTCGCCGAGGCCGCCGTCGTCGGCGGCGACCACGACATCAAGGGCGAAGCCGTCTACGCCTACGTCATCACCGAGGACGGCTACGAGGGCGACGAGGAGATGAGACAGCGCATCGTCGACGGCGTCGAGGACGCCATCGGCCCCATCGCGCGCCCCGAGGACGTCATCTTCACGCCCGAACTCCCGAAGACCCGCTCCGGGAAGATCATGCGCCGCCTCCTCGAAGACATCGCGAACGAGGCCGAACTCGGCGACACCTCCACCCTCCGGAACCCCGAAATCGTCGAGGAGATCCGGCAGAAAGTCCAGCGGTAAACGCCGTTCCTCGGTTCGGATACATTCAACTCCTCGGGTCGTTTTTTCGCGGTCAGTCGTCGACGGCCTCTACGCCGCGGTCCGTAGACCTTTCCCGTCGGCGGCCGACACGCCGCGTATGCCGGAAGCGCTCTGCTTCGACGTGTACGGAACCGTGTGTGACGTGTCGAGCGTGCGGTCGACGATTCGGGAGACGCTCGACGTGCCGGCCGGCGTGGCGGGCGACGTCGACGCGCATTGGCGGCGCAAGCAACTGGAGTACGCTTTCCAGCGCGCCGCGATGGACGACTACGCGTCGTTCTTCGAAGTGACGGGGGACGCACTCGACTACGCGCTCGACTACCACGCGCTAGACGCGAGCGCGGCGGAGCGCGACACCATCCTCGGCGCGTACGACCAGCTGGAGCCGTATCCGGACGCGGTGGACGCGCTCGACGCGCTCGGCGAGACGTACGAGGTCGTCGCGCTCTCGAACGGCAACCCCGAGATGCTCGCGCGGCTCGTGGAGAACGCCGGCCTGGAGGAGTGTTTCGCGGACGTGTTGAGTGCGGACGCCGCGGGGACGCTGAAGCCCGCGCCCGGCGTCTACGAGACGGCGGCCGACGCGCTCGGCTACGACGTGGAGGAGTGCATGCTGGTGTCGTCGAACGCGTGGGACGTCGCCGGGTCGAGCGCCGCCGGCATGCAGGCGGCGTGGGTGAATCGCGGGAACGACCCCGCAGAGCGCGTCGGCGGCGACGCCGACATCGAAGCGGCGTCGCTCGCGGCGCTCGCGGAAGCGCTCTAGTTCTCGCTCGACCCCCGGGACTCGTGGCGGGTCGCGTAGCCGGCGGCGAGGAAGAAGACGCCGAGCGTGATCGCGGTCATGACCGCGCCGTAGACCGCGAGGTTCAGCGGCGTCAACGCGAACGTTATCGGGCCGAGCGACCCGACGTTCGACGCGCCGTTCGCGGCCAGGTTCGGCTGGATGACGACGCCGACGATCAGGCCGAGAATCGCCATCAGCGACACGGCGACTACGTAGAGGTACCCGACCATCCGCCGCCCGCCCGTCTCCGCGTGGGTCTCGACGCTCACACTCGCGTCTTCACACCGGAGCGATTAGCCTTTTGCGCTCCGCGGCGAACACCCACGTATGCAGGAGAAGGATTACCTGATGCTCGCGCTCGTCGCCACCGCACTCCTCGTCATGCTCGCGGGCTTCGCCGTCGTCTTCCAACACTAACGGCGCACTCCCGCGGCCCCCGCGTACTTCCAGCCCCCTCTCGACAGGGCCACCACTCGTTCGTGTAGGGTCACACACCGAATCCCCCTTCTCGCCGGCACTGCTCCGAGTAGCCGTCGCTCTCCGAGTCAGCTGAGAGCGAAACGAAAAACGGCGACGGCGGGTCAGTCGTGCGTCAGTCCGCGGTCTGAGAGGCGTCGGTGTCGGCGTCCGCGTCGACGTCCTCGCCGCCGTCGGCGAGCATCGTCTGGCGCTTGCGCTCGAACCACTGCCAGTCGTTCGTGAACTGCCCGGACTCCTTGAGGTTCCACGGATCGGCGCTGTCGATGGTGCGGCCGGCGCGCCACGCCTGGAAGGCGTTCCAGACCCAGACCGCCGTGCTGATCGTGATGAGGATCGCGCCGAGCGTCGCGACTTCGTGCCACGTCGTGAAGCGCGGGAGGTAGGTCGCGTACCGCCGCGGCATCCCGCCGTAGCCGAGGATGAGCATCGCGAAGAACGTCACGTTCGACCCGACGAGGCCGGTCCAGAAGTGCCAGCGGGCGAGCTTCTTGTTGTACATCCGTCCCGTGAGCATCGGGAAGAAGTAGTAGAACGCGCCCATGAGCGCGAACCCGATCATGCCGTAGACGATGAAGTGGAAGTGGCCGACGACGTAGTAGGTGTCCTGCATGACGAGGTCGAACGGGACGGCGGCGAGGAAGACGCCGGTGACGCCGCCGATGATGAAGTTCTGTACCGCGCCGAGCATGAAGAGCATCGGGGCGGTCATCCGGAGTTTCCCGTTCCACAGCGTCGCGATCCAGTTGAAGATTTTAACCGCTGAAGGCACCCCGATGGCCAAGGAGACGGCCATGAAGGACGTGCGGAGGCGCGGGTCGAGGCCCGTCGTGAACATGTGGTGCGCCCACACGCCGAAGGAGAGGATACCGATCGCGAGCGTCGAGTAGACGATGAACTTGAAACCGAAGAGCTTCCGACCCGCGAACTTCGGCAGGATGAGGCTCACGAGCCCCATCGGCGGGAGGACGAGGATGTAGACCTCGGGGTGGCCGAAGAACCAGAAGAGGTGCTGGAAGAGCAGCGGGCCGCCGCCGGTTCCCGGCGTGAAGAACGTCGTCGCGAAGTTCCGGTCGAGCAGGAGCATGATGACCGCCGCGCCGAGCAGCGGGAACGCGAAGAGGATGAGGACGCCCTGCGTGAGGATCGTCCAGCTGAAGATGTCGAGTTTCGACCACGGGACGGTCTCGGAGTCGCGCTCCGCGACGACGGTCGCGATGAAGTTGATGGCACCGAGCGTCGTCGAGATCCCGGACAGGTGGAAACCGAGGAGGAAGAGGTCGACGCCGGCGTTCTGCTGCATCGTCACCAGCGGCGTGTACATCGTCCACCCCATCGCGGCGGGCGCGATGTTGATGCCGAGCGGCTGGAGGAAGAACCCGGCCCACATCAACAGGGTCGCGGGCGGGAGGATCCAGAACGCGAAGGCGTTGATGCGCGGGAACGCCATGTCGTCCGCGTTCACGAGGAGCGGGACGACGTAGTTCCCGAGGGCGAAGATGAACGGCGCGGCGAACAAGAAGAGCATCGTGATGCCGTGCGTCGTCATCAGGCCGTTGTAGAACGTCGGCGAGATGACGTCCGCTTTCGGCGTCATGAGCTCGACGCGCATCAGGAGGACGGCGAGTCCGCCCCACGCGAACGCGACGACACCGAAGAGCGCGTAGAGCTTCCCGATGTCCTTGTGGTCGACGGTCGTCAGCCAGCGCGTGAGACCGCCGGGTTTCTCTTCGTGATGGGAGCCGTCGCCGTACCCACCAGCACCGGTCCCGATCGGGGTGTACGAGCGCCAGTCCTCGACGCGCGCGAGCCAGCCCGCCACAGCGACGAGTAGCACCCCCATAAGCACTGTCAGCACGAGTTGCGGGGTCACAGCCATACGTAGCAGTGTCCGCTCCACGGTTATCAAAGGTAAGGATTCGAGCGTCAGTCCGGGAGCCGTCCGCGTGTTCGCTTACTCTTCGCCGACGCCGACGCCAGCGGGTTCGACCTCGCCGGGCGCGCCCTCGATCTTCTGCGCCGCCCAGTACGTCAGGATGGCGAGCCCGATGAACGGCAGGACGAGGAGGAGGAGCTGTTCGATGCGGCCGAGCAGCGACCCGCCCCAGGGCTCGACGACGAGTATCATAGCGGTGAAGATCGTAATGATCACCAGCGGGATGAGGTTCACCGTGATGTCGAGGAGGACGTCCTTCTCGAAGATGTTGACCATTACCGGTGACTCGTGGCCGCGTACAAATATAGGTTGAGGGTTCCGTCTACGGGGTGACCTCGGCGTTTCCGAACTCCCAGACGTTCAACGCGAATCCGCCGACGACGGCGACGACGCCGCCGAGGAGGAGCGCGAGCCCGCGCGTGTAGAGGTTGAACTCCGCGGACTGCGCGCTGAACGCGAGGAGCACGCCGCCGAAGAGCGCGAAGAACGCGCCGACGCCGAGCGCGGTCTTCCAGAGCGTCGAAGCGTAGCCGGATTCGCGGAGGATTCCGACGACGCTGCCTTCGAGGAGGAGGATGCCGCCGACGCCGACCGGGATGAACATCCCGCCGAAGAACACGCCGAACTCGGTGAGCGCGAGGCCGAGCGCCACGAACACGGGCCACGGACTCGATTTCCGGTACCCCTCCGAGAGCCCCGGTTGTTCTGTCATACGCCCACGTTGGATAGCCACGCTAAGAAACCCATCGCTCCCGGGTCGAGACGAGCGAGACGTGAGAGGCCGGAAAAGACGACGGCTGTCGGGTTAGAACGGCGAGGCTTCGGTGCCGACGACCGAACCGATGTAGAGGACGGCGACGAGGAAGATCCAGACGGCGTCGACGAAGTGCCAGTACCAGGAGACGGTGGTGACGGCGACGTGGCGGTCGCTCGTGAAGTGACCACGCGCGGCCCGGTAGAGGAGGACGCCGATGAGGATGACACCGAGGGAGACGTGGAGGCCGTGCAGGCCGGTGAGGCCGAAGAACGCGCTCCCGAAGATGCCGGTGGAGAGCTCGAAGCCGTGGGAGAGCAGGGCCATGTACTCGTAGACCTGCCCGCCGACGAACACCGCGCCGAGGAGGAACGTGATGGCGAGCCCCTGCATGAACCGGCCGTGGTTCCCCTTCTTCAGCTGGACCTCGCTCCAGTGGTAGGTGAAACTGGAGGTGACGAGGAGGATGGTGTTGATGGCGAGGACGGCGGTGAGGAGCTCTTCGGCGGGGAGGTGGGCTGGCGGCCACGTGCCCGCGCGGATGAAGAAGTAGTAGGCGAAGCCCGCGCCGAAGGTCGCGACGTCCGTCGCGAGGAAGAGAATCATCCCGAGGCGGAGGCTCCGTCCGTCGTTGTGCGAGGTCTTCGAGATCCAGTCGCCGGCGAAGGCGTGGTAGATCCAGCCGAAGAACCCGCCGACCATGATGGTCGCGCCGAGCCCGAAGACGGCGAGCCCGGTCGTCTCAGTCGCGAGGCCGGTGCCGCGGTGTGCGAAGACGAAGAGGATTGCGCCGCTGTAGAGGAGCACTGCCCCTATCGTGGCGATGAACGGCCACCAGCTGGCCTCCCCGTAGCCTTTCGGGAAGTCGGCGGTGGCTGGCAGGTAGCCGTGCCCGTCTGACTCGTCCGTTGCAGTCATGTACCGGTGAGTTCTCGCGGGTCCACTAAAAACCCTAAGGAAGCGCGTCGGCGAACGAGGAGAGAAAGAACGCGTCCGCGTTAGACGTTAGACCGCAGGTGCGGGCGCGGCGAGGCTACTGCTGCTGTTGGTCGACGTCGAGTTACTGCTCGTGTCGTTCCCGCTGGAGGACTGCTGTTCGACCCACTCCTGGTAGTCGGCCGGCGACTTCACGTAGACGTCGGCGAGCATCTCGGAGTGGCCCGCGCCGCAGAACTCGGCGCAGTAGAGCTTGTAGGGTTCTTCGCGGACGGCGTTCGAGTTAATCGTCGTCTGGATGTAGTTCGTCTGCCCCGGGATGTTGTCCTTCTTCAGGGAGAGGGCGGGGACGTGAACGGCGTGGATGACGTCGTCGGAGTAGAGGCGGAGGACGACGGTGCGGTCGGCGGGGAGGACGAGTTCGTTCGTGGTGTTGAAGTCGCCGTTCGGGTAGTGCATCCGCCACGCCCACTGGTAGCCGTGGACGTCGACGACGACGGGGTCTTCGTTGGCGATGGTCTGCTGTGCGCTCTGTTCGGTGGTCGTGACGCCCGGCGACGCCATCGCGCCGTAGGCGGCGACGCCGACGAACACGAGGATGACGGCGGTCGCGACCGTCCACGTGAGTTCGAGGCGACGGTTCTCCACCGTCGGTTTCGCTTCGTCGGATTTCCGGAACTTCCAGACGGCGTATCCGAGGATCCCTTCGACGATCAGCGTGAGCGGAATCGCGACCGCGAGGAGGAGGTCGCTCAGCTGGTTGATGTGTTCGGCGGTGTTGGTGAGCGCGCCCGCGGCGGCGACGCTTCCAGTCGCGCTGACGAGAAACGCCGTCGCCACCACCAGCACCGACCCGAGCCGCTTGACGTTCATTCGTACGCGCAAATTGCGTGGTGTCGCATAAATAGATACTGACTTGCTGAACGGGAAAGTCGGGGAGGCTAAGTGGGTTCGAGCGAAACACGGGAGTAGTGTCGTCAGACGTGACCTCCCGGTTCGTTGGCGGGCTCGCCGCGGCTATCTGCGGCGTGTACGCCTTGATCGTCGTCGGGGCGACGGAGTCCCTGACCGGTGCGGCCGCGGCGTGTCCGACGTGGCCGAGTTGTAACGGGGCGTGGCTCCAGGCGTCCTCGGCGAACCTGAGCATCGTGTGGGCGCATCGCGTCGCGACGGTCGTCGTCGGCCTGGTCGTCCTCGCCGTGGTGGCGTGGGCGTGGCTGCGCGACGAGCCGCGCCGCGTTCGGTTCGCGCTCCTCACGACGGTCGCGCTCTACGCGGTCGAAGTCGGTATCGGCGCGGTGGTCGCGACGTCGCAGTCGACGGTGCAGGCGTGGAACGCGCTCGCGCTCGTCCACCTCGTCGTCGGTCTCGGCGTCTTCACGTGTCTCGTCGTCGCGCTCGCGTGGACGCTCGAAGCGCGCACCGCGGACCTCCCGTCGAAGGAGTGGGAGGGCGAGTCGCGAGAGAGCGGCGACGACGGCGGTCCGTCGCCGTCGGACGGGCCGCTCGGCGTCGCGCGTACATACATGTCGTTGACGAAGCCGCGGCTGATGTGGCTGCTGTGCCTCGTCGCGTCGGCGGGCATGGCGCTCGCCGCCGGCTCCGAGCCCGCCGGGAGCGACGGGCTCACGGTCTCGACGGTCGTCTTCACGTTGCTCGGCGGCGTCCTGTCTATCGGCGCGTCGGGGACGTTCAATCACGTCTTCGAGCGGGAAGTCGATAAGAAGATGAATCGGACGGCGGACCGCCCGCTGGCGTCGCAGGAGATTCCGAAGCGGAACGCGCTCGCGTTCGGCGTCGCGCTCGCGGCGCTCTCCGTGGTCGCGTTCCTCCAGGTCGGCGTGCTCGCCGCGGCGCTCGGCGTCGTCGCTATCGTCTTCTACTCCGTCGTCTACACCCTCGTTCTCAAGCCGAACACGGTGCAGAACACGGTCATCGGCGGGGCGGCGGGCGCGCTCCCGGCGCTCATCGGCTGGGCGGCGGTCACGCACACGATTGGCCTTCCCGGGCTCGCGCTCGCGGGCGTCATCTTCCTGTGGACGCCGGCGCACTTCTACAACCTCGCGCTCGCGTACAAGGACGATTACGCGGCGGGCGGGTTCCCGATGATGCCGGTCGTCCGCGGCGGCGTGGAAACGAGAAAGCACATCGTGCTCTGGCTGGGCGCGACGCTCGCCGGGTCGGCCGTGCTCGGCTGGCTCGCCGACCTCGGAGTGCTCTACGCGCTCGGGACGGCGGCGCTCGGCGCGGTCTTCCTCTACGCGGTCGTCCGCCTGCACGCCGAGCGCGACCGGTCGGCGGCGATGCGGGCGTTCCACGCGTCGAACGCCTTCCTCGGCGTCCTCCTCATCGCCGTCGTCCTCGACTCCCTCCTCGTCTAATGCGCGCGCTCTCGGAGTGGTTCACGACGCCGCGACTGCTCGCCGGCGCACTCGTCCTGAACACGGAGGTGGCGCTCGTCCTCCTGTACGTGTTCGTGACGAACGCGACCGTGACGGAGCCGCTCGTCTACGTCTACCCGTGGGTGTGGGTGAACGCGAGCGCGCTCGCCGTCTGGGCCGCCTCCCCGACGCCCGTCTCGGACCGCCACCGGTACGCCGCGGTCGGCGTCGGCGTCGCGTACTTCGCCGTGATGGCGTACTTCGGCGGGCTCGTCGGCACTGGGGGAGAGCGCGCCCTCGGCGCGTCGCTCCACTGGCTCCCGCCCGGCTACGGCCCCGCGCTCACCTACGCGGGCGAGCTCGTGCGCGTGGTCGTCGAGCCGTACAAGCTCGTCGGCTACGCGACGCTCGCCTACCTCGTCTACGTCACCGCGACGGACACGTCGGCGTCGATGCTCTCCGGCGTCGTCGGCCTCTTCTCCTGTGTCTCCTGCACGTGGCCGCTCCTCGCGACCGTCTTCACCGGCCTCTTCGGGTCGGCGTCCGCGGCCGCGACGGTCGCGTCCTCGCGCGCGCTCGGCGTCTCCACGCTCGTCTTCTGTCTCTCCGTCGCCCTCCTCGTGTGGCGGCCGACGCCGTCGTTCGCGCGTGCGTGAATCGGTAGCCTTACCGCGCCGTCACGGAAACCACGGCACATGAGTCCGGTGGTCGTCGCCGACGACGTCACGAAACGATACGGCGACACCGTCGCGCTCGACGGCGTCGACCTCGCCATCGACGACGGCGAGGTCTTCGCGCTGATCGGGCCGAACGGTGCCGGGAAGACGACGCTCACGCGCTGCCTCACGGGGACGCGCACCCCCGACGAGGGAGCCGTGGAACTCTTCGGCGCGCCGCCCGGCGAGGTGCAGGCCGACCGCCTCGGCCTCCTCCCCCAGGATTTCAATCCGCCGGACCGCCTGACGCCGCGCGAACTCGTCGACTACTACGCCGGCCTCTACGACGACCCGCGAGACGTGGACGGCCTCCTCGAAACCGTCGGCGTGAACCCCGAGGTGGAGACGTGGTACGGCGACCTGAGCGGCGGCGAGCAGCGCCGCACGTGCGTCGCGGCGGCGCTCGCGAACGACCCCTCGCTCCTCTTCGTCGACGAGCCGACGACGGGCATCGACCCCGCGGGCCGCCGCGCGCTCTGGCGGGTGTTCGAGGACCTCGCAGCGGCGGGGACGACCGTCTTCCTCACGACGCACTACATGGCGGAAGCGCAGCGGCTCGCGGACCGCGTCGGCCTCCTCGCCGACGGCCGCATCGTCGCGTCCGGCACGCCCGACGAGCTCGTCGCGGCGTACGGCGGCGACCCCGCACTCGACGTCGACACCGACGCGACGCCCGACGACCTCGCCGACGCCGGCTACACCGTCGAAGCGACCGACGACGGCCTCCGCGTCCAGAATATCGCGCCCGAGGACATCGGCGGCGTCGTCGACGCCTTCGAGTCCAGAGACATCGCGTTCGACTCGCTCTCGTGGAGCGAACCCGACCTCGAAGACGTCTACCTCGCGCTCACCGACGACCCCGACGTCGTCGACGCCGACAGCGAGGAGGTGGCGGCGTGAGCCGGCTTTCGCGGGTTCGATCGGAGGCGCGCGCGGCCTACACGTCGTTCGTGCGGCGGCGCACGGCCGTCTTCTTCACGTTCTTCTTCCCCGTGCTCCTCATCGCCATCTTCGCCGGCCTCATCAGTACGGGCGGCGGCGGTACCGGGCTGTTCAGTCAGCCGCCGGGCTACTACGTCCCCGCCTATCTCGCCGTCGTCGTGCTCTTCACGCCGCTCTCGCGGGTGAGTAGCGAGGTCGCCCGCCACCGCGAGGGCGCGCGCTTCGAGAAGCTCGCGACGACGCCCCTCGAGAAGTGGGAGTGGCTGTTCGCGCAGACGCTCGTGAACGTCGCGCTCATCGCCGCGGCGAGCGTCCTCCTCCTCCTCGCCCTCCTCGCCGCCGGCGCGTCCTTCGCGCTCTCCCCGTGGTTCGTCGTCTTCGTTCCCGCGGTGTCCGTCGTCTTCTGCGGCGTCGGCGCGGTCCTCGGGTCGCTCGCCGACAGCCAGGACGGCGCGATCGCGGCGTCCAACGGCGTCGCCATCCCGCTCCTCTTCCTCTCCGACACCTTCCTCTCGCCCGCCGCGCTCCCCGACTGGTTCGCGCCAGTGATGAACCTCAGCCCGCTCACGTACTTCGCGCGCGGCGTCCGCGCCGCCACCTACTCCGGCGCGACCCCGGGGTGGCCCGGCTCCGTCACCGCCGAGTTCGCCGTGCTCCTCGCGCTCGCCGTCGCCGCCTTCGCCGTCGGCGCGGCCCTCATCCCCTGGACGGAGTAGCGGCGTCCGGTGGGTTTATTCTCACCACTCAGCAATGAGTTGGCGTGCCACTCGACCGGAGCGTCCTCCTCGCCGTCGCCGTCGTCCTCGCCGGGACGCTCGCCACCGCCCCCGCGCTCGGCCTCTTCGCCGTCCCCAGCGGGGAAGCCGCGACCTACGGCGAGGGCTCACTCACGGCCACTGACGCGGCGCTTCCCGATTCGGGCTTCACGCTCGACCGCGGTGACTACGACGCGCGCGCTTACCACCTCACCGTCCCCGCCGCGTCGGCGACCGTCACCGAAGTGACCGGTCACCCGCGCGTCGTCTACAAACTCCGCATCCCCGGGCTCGGCTGGACGAGCGCCAGCACGACCTTCCTCGCGTCCGCCGACGCCGGCGCGCGGTCCTTCACGTTCCGCGGCGCGACGTTCGCCCCCGACCGCGTCACCCGGGATAGCTACGACGCCGAAGCCGTCCTCCTCGTCCGCGCCGGCGGCGAGAAACACGTGCTCGCCCGCGCGAACGTCACCGTCGAGGTGAACTCGTGACCGCGACGACGGCGTGGGCGCGCGTCCGCGACGCCGCCTTCGGCGACCGGCGCGGCTGGGCGGTCTTCCTCGCCGCCGCCGTCGCCTTCGGCCTCACGTGGCGACTCGGCTTCTTCATCAACGACACCGTCACCGTCGCGAACACCCTCGTGAACGTCGCCGACGGCCACCTCGACCTCGCCGCCTTCCCCTACCAGCCGCACACCGCCACGCCCGGCATGCACGTCGTCGACGGTCGACTCTACGGGCGGAACTACGGCCAGGTCGTCCTCTCGCTCCCCGCGCTCGGCGCGCTCGCGCTCCTCGACTCGGTGGTGTCCCTCCGCGTCGCCCTCGCGGCCGCGTGGTGTCTCGGCGTGCTCGCGCTCTGCCACGAAACCGGCGTCCTCCTCGACGAACCCGTCGCCTTCGACCGGCTCGGCGCGCTCGCCGCCGTCGCCCTCTTCGCCGTGACCCTCCCGCTCGCGACCACCATCGACCCGCTCTGGACGGCACAGACCGCCCTCCAGCTCGTCAGCCTCCTCGCCGCCGCGTTCGGCGCGACGGTGCTCTATCGACTCGTCGCCGCCGTCGAATCACCGCGCGTCGGCGTCGCCGCCGGCCTCGCGCTCGCGCTCGCCACGCCGTTCGGCTTCTGGGCGACGATTCCGAAACGCCACGCGCTCGTCGCCACCGGGACCCTCCTCGGCCTCTACTGCTTCTACCGCTCGCGCGCCGCCGAAACACCGGAGGACCGCCTGCGGTTCCGCGTCGCCGCCTACGCCGCCGGCGCGCTCCTCGCGTGGACGCACCCCTTCGAAGCCCTCGCGTACTGCATCGCGCTCGCCGCCGTCGACCTCCCCACCCGCCCGCCGACGGACGCGAGAACCCTCGGCGCGCTCGCCGGCGGCTTCCTCCTCGCCCTCCTCCCCTTCCTCGCCACGAACGTCCTCGTCGCCGGGAACGCGCTCACGCCGCCGCGCCTCACCCCGGACTTCGACGGCGACCCCAGCGCGTTCGCCGCGAACGCCACCACCCCCGACGCGACCACCGCGCCCGACGCGTCCACCGCGCCCGACGCGACCACCGCGCCCGACGCGTCCACCGCACCCGACGCGACCACCGCGCCCGATACGGCGTCCGCGTCGGACACATCGGCGTCGAGCGTGTCAGGGACGACGAAGACAGCGGCATCGTCGGTCTCAGCCTCGGCGGGCACGCTCTACGCCCGCGTCGCGTTCTTCGCGTCCTACGTCGCCGCCGGCGTCCACGTGCTCTCCGACCCGGACCGCCTCTACCACACGTTCGTCCGGAGCGGGTGGATCGCCGGCGTCGCGTCCGAAGACCAGAACCGCGCCGTCTCGCTCTCCGTCCTCGAATCGATGCCGCTCGCCACCGCGCTCCTCGCGCTCCCGCTCGCCGCGAACCGCCGCCTCCCCGACTCGTGGCGCGACCCGTCACCGGTGCGCGCGCTCGACGCCGTCGTCGCCGTCTACCTCGTCCTCTTCACGCTCGCCTACCTCCCCCGCCTCCCCCTGCACGCGATGGTGAACCTCCGGTACCTCGTCCCCGCGTTCGCCGTCGCCACCTACGCCGTCGTCCGCGTCCCCGCCGTCGTCCGCGCGCTCGACGAGACGCAGGTCCTCGCGTGGACGTACGCCGCCACCGTGCTCGTCGGCGGACAGCTCCTCGTCGTCGCCATCGCGCTCGCCGGCCTCTGGACCGTCGAAGCCCTCCAGCTCCACGCGCTCGTCTCGCTCGCCGCCGCCGCCGGCGTCGTCGCGTGGCTCGTCCTCGAAACCGCCGTCGGCCCTCGGCCGCGCCTCGGCGCGCTCGCCCTCGGCCTCGCCGCCGCCGTCACCACGCTCTTCTGCCTCCTCGGCGCGTGGCTCTACCTCCCGAGCGGCGGCGACTTCGCGCTCCCCACCGTCCGCTGGCTCGCCGACCACCTCGCGCCGCTCGGACGGTGAACGAGAACGAACCCCACGGACGTTCCGTCACCGTTTAGTCCTACAGCGAGAAGTTGAGACATGGATAAGCTGAAGCAGTCGCTGCTCGACGCGCCCATCATCGAGAAGGACGGCTACCACTACTTCGTCCACCCCATCAGCGACGGCGTGCCGATGCTCGAACCCGAACTCCTCCGCGAAATCGTCATCAAGATCATCCGGAAGGCCGAACTGGAGGACGTCGACAAAATCGTCACCCCCGCCGCGATGGGCATCCACATCAGTACTGCCGTCTCCCTGATGACGGACATCCCGCTCGTCGTCATCCGGAAGCGCAAGTACGGCCTCGACGGCGAAGTCTCCCTCACCCAGCAGACCGGCTACTCCGAGAGCGAGATGTACATCAACGACGTCGACGACGGCGACCGCGTCCTCGTCCTCGACGACGTCCTCTCCACGGGCGGCACGCTCCGCGCCATCACCGACGCCCTCGAACACATCGGCGCGGACGTCTCCGACGTCCTCGCAGTCATCAAGAAAGAAGGCCCGAACGACCTCGACGACACCGACGTCAACGTCAAGACCCTCATCAACGTCGACGTCGTCGACGGCGAAGTCGTCATCACCGACGAACACGGCGACGACTGACGCGTCGGAGCGTGCACGGCGACGGCTGACGCGTCGTCTCCGGCGAGCACGGCGACGGCTGACGGGTCTCGTTCTTCTTCCGCATCCGGCGCGGCTCGCGAGCGAACCTACCTTTAACTCGCGTCCGCTCGAAGCGTCGAGCGATGACGTCCGCACTCTTCGTCGTGAGCGAGCACGGCTACTGGGGCGAGGAATGTATCGAGCCGCTCACGACCCTCGACGACGCCGGAATCGACATCACGGTCGCGACGCCCACCGGGGAGCCACCGGTCATCGACGAGCGCTCCGCCGACCCCGACAACGTCGGCGAGAACACCGCCGCGTGGGTGCTCGAAGTCGACGACACCGACCCCCGACTCAACGACCCCGAACCCGTCGCCGCCGTCGACGCCGCCGACTACGACGCCGTCGTCTTCCCCGGCGGCCACGGCACCGAGTGGGACATCAATCAGGACACGCACGCCCGCGCGCTCCTCCGGGACGCCGTCGAAGGCGAGGACGCGAAAGCCCTCGTCGTCTGCCACGCCGTCGGCATCCTCGCCTTCACGAGCGCGAGCGACGGCGCGCCGCTCGCCGCCGGCCGCGACGTCACCGGCTTCCCGAACGAGTGGGAGGAAGGCATCGTCGACGACCACGACCGGATGCCCGACGGCCGCAAACTCCCCTACTGGGTCGAAGACGAAGTCAAGGCCATCGGCGCGAACTGGGACGCCGAACTCGACCAGGACACGAGCGTCACCGTCGACGGCGACCTCATCACCGCCCGCGGCCCCGGCTCCTCCGCCGCCGCCGCCGACACCCTCCTCGACGAGCTCGAACACTGAGAGGAAATCACACGACGGCGGCCGAATCAGAACCCTTAACTGTCGCACGGCGTTACGAAGAATCAGCGGGATGGGATAGCCAGGAGATTCCGCCGGGCTCATAACCCGGAGATCGGTAGTTCAAATCTACCTCCCGCTATCGCGCGACGTTTTCGACGTGTGATATTTTGTACTTGGGTGCCCTTGGTCGGGTATCCCGATGTCGTCCTCCACACTGGTCAAGACGCTCGTCTTCCAGTTAGACGTGGAGGAAAACGGTCGGGAACTGCTTCGTGACGCCACAATCGAAGCACGTCAAGCGTACAACGAAGCAGTGAGCCTCGCACTGTCAGGTGTCGACTTCCGGTCGATTCCGTCACGCGTGGCTGACGATGTTGCGCTCGTCAGGAACACGACCCAGCGAATTGTCTCGAAAGCGCTGGACTCCGTTCGCGCGTATCGTGAGAACGACGACTACGGCGTGCCAGACACCGAAAAAAGCGAACCGTACCCCCTCAGGTCGAACTTCGGAGAAGGGTATACGCTCGACACGAGCGACGCCGGGGACATTCAGTTCCGAGTGAGTTCCAAACCCTATCAACACATTACTGGGATCCTCAACGGGAGTGAAGCAGACACTGCAGTGCTTCGTGCCGCGCTCACGAGCAAAGAGTGGGATGTCGGAACCGCGGAAGCACTGTTCGTCAGTGACGTTCCGGAGCTTCACATCACCGTTCGAAACACGGAGCGTGAAGTGAGAAATCCGATGTCCTGTGAAACCGTGATCGGCGTCGACATCAACGAGGACAACGTGACGCTCACCGCACTGACGACCGATGGCATTCGAGAGAGTCGGCGTGTCGAGTACACGGATGTCAAGTCTCAGCGCCACAGATACCTTACAATTCGAAAGCGCATACAGCGTGCCGGGAAGACGAGCGCATTCGAAACACTCAGGAAGCGAGAACACCGGTACGTGAAGAACCGGGTTCACGAGGTGAGTCGTCGAATCGTCGAGTTCGCGGAACGCTTCCAGAGCGCGTGCGTGGTCTTTGAAGACCTCAAAGGCCTCCGCGACGATCTCCACTACGATGCCGTGACGAACAATCGCGTCCACCGAATCCCGTTCGAGATGCTCCAATTTTACACCGCGTATAAGGCGGCTTTCGAGGGAATACCCAACCTTCGAGTCGACCCAGCATACACGAGCCAGACGTGCGCGCTGACGTGGTGTCGGCATGTCGAACGAGGCAACCGGCGGAAAGATCGGTTCAAATGTCGTTCCTGCGGTCATCAAGACCACGCGGATAGGAACGCCAGTGTGAATATCGCGATACGGGGGTCGTCAAAAACGAACGTAACTGTCCCTCCTCTCGAAAGACTCCCGGCGGTTCGAGTCTGAGACGGGAGGTATCGGGGGCCGTGAACGCCCCGACCGCGACCCGTGGCCCAGTCTGAGGATACCACGCCGATGGGCGACGGGAGTGTCAGCAGAACCCGCGGGAAGCCGAGCCCGGCAGTTCACCTCCCGCTATTACTTAGAACAGGTGTGCGCGCTCTACCGATCGATGAGTAAGTCCTGTTGTGTTCAATGTCTCGGCGTCGACGGAGTTCCGTATCGGGAGGGAAGTACGTGGTGGACTGGAGAGCCGTTCATGGCGGTTTTCGATTGATTCGGTCACTCGGTGACTTGAGAGTCGGAGAGCGCCTACTGGGAGTGGCGATGGCGTCTGAGTGACCGCCGAGCGTGGCGGCCGGGCGCGGGGTCGCCGGAGGAGACAATGACGACGACTGAACAGCGTGAGCCGGCGATGGAGCTCGGGCGAGAGCCGCGAGCGACGGCTGGGGCGGCCGGGTTGGACGAGAACGTGGCGGGCGCGTTGGCGTACCTGTTCGGTGTGGTGACGGGCGTGGCGTTCTTCCTGGTGGACGACCGCGCGTTCGTTCGGTTCCACGCGGCGCAGAGCATCGCGGTGTCGGGGGTGGTGGTCGTCGCGTACGTGGCGCTCTCGATACTGCAGCTCGTGGTGTCCGCGTCGTTCTTCGCGGGCGGGGGCTGGGCGTTCGCGCTCGGGAGCGCGCTGTCGCTGCTGCTCGGCGTGGTCTGGCTCGTAATGGGGCTCGGGGCGTTCGGTCTCTGGCTCTACCTGCTCGTCCGCGCGTACCAGGGGCAGACGCCCCGCGTGCCGGTCGCGGCGGGGCTCGCGGACCGACTCCTCGACGACTCGACCGCCGAGTGAACTCGGCCGAAACGGCTTCCTCGCGTTAGTTCGTCGGAGAGTGGTGACGTCGCCTCGGGCGTCGGCGGCGCGGTGAGTCGGGAACCCGAAAGCGTTTAGCGCGTCGTGGCCCGGGTTGTCGGTAATGGAGTTCGGGCTGGTCGCGCTCTGGTGGGTGGCGTTCGCGGGGTTGTTCCTGCTCGGCGCGCCGCTCGCGGCGCGGCTGCTTCCGGCGGCGGTGGACCGCGGGCTGGGCGTGGCGTTGCCGCTCGCGCTCGTCGTCGTCGTGCTGCCGACGTACTGGGTGGGGTTGTGGGCGTTCGGCCGGCCGGCGGTGTTCGTCGGCGTGGTCGTCCTCGTCGCGCTCGCCGCGCTGGCGGCGCGCGGCGGCGTCGACCTCCCGCGGCGCGAGCTCGCGGAGACGCTCGCGGTGTTCACGCTCGCCTTCTGCTTCTTGCTCGCGGTCCGCGCGGTCGACCCGGCGGCGGACCCGGGTGCGGGCGAGAAGTTCCTCGACTTCGGCATCCTCCAGTCGCTGCTGCGCGCGAACTCCCTGCCGCCACAGGACGTGTGGTTCGCGGGGGAGCGCGTCGTCTACTACTACGGCGGCCACCTGCTCGCGGCGACGCTCGCCCTCCTGACCGACACGTCGGGGCGGTACGCGTACAATCTCGCGCTCGCGGGCGTGTACGCGGCGGAGGTGACGGCGGTGTTCGGGCTGGCGCGCGACCTCGCGGCAGAGAGAGAGTATCCGGCCCGGGCGGCGGGCGCGCTCGGCGCGGTGTGGTTCGGGCTGGCGAGCAACCTCTACACGCCCGTTCGCCTGCTCGCGGGCGTCCTGCCGTCCTCGTGGGTCGCACCAATCGCGGGCTGGCTCGGCGTCCCGCTCTCGAAGGCGGGGACGACGCCGGCGACCTTTTCGTATTGGCCGGCGTCGCGGGCGATGCAGCGCGGCGACATGACCTACATCACGGAGTTCCCGCTCTTCTCCTACCGGAACGGCGACCTGCACGCGCACATGCTCGCCGTGCTCGTGACGTTCCTCGTCGCCGCGGTGCTCTACGCGTACTACGAGACGCCGGAGCGCGAGGTGCGGCGGCGACGCGGCCTCCTGCTCGCGCTCGCGCCCTGCGTCGGGTTCGTGACGATGGTGAACACGTGGAGCCTCCCGGTCTCGCTCGGCCTCGTGACGCTGACGCTCGCGCTCGCGCCGGCGAGCCCGTGGACGCTCCTCCCCGCGCGACTCGCGACGGTGGAGCCGCGAACGCGTCTGGCGGACGAGGCCGCGCGACCGCTCGTCGGCGTCGCCGGGGCCGCAGTCGTCGCCGCGCTCGCCCTCCTCGTCGTCGCGCCGTTCGTCGACAACGTCCTCCTCACCGGGGTCGGGAGCCGGCACGTCTCCTTCTCGCCGGAGCGCAGCCCGCTCGGCGGCTTCCTCCTCGTCCACGGCGCGTTCCTCCTCGTCTTCGCGAGCCACCTCACCGGGACGTTCGACCCGGACCGTCGACAGGTCGCTGGCGTCGTTCTCGCCGGCGCGGCGCTCGTCGTCGCGGGGTGGTGGCTGGACCTCGTCGGCCTCTTCCTCGCCGGGCCGCTCGTCGCCGTCGGCTGGTACGCGCTCAGAGAACGAGGAGTCGGGTTCGAGACGCTCCTCGTCGTCGCGGGCGCGGGCCTCCTCGTCGTCGTCGAGTTCGCCTACCTCTCCGACGCCGCCGCGCCCGGCCGCCTCAACACCGTCTTCAAGACCTACTTCTCCACGTGGTCGCTGTGGAGCGTCGCCGCCGGCGTCGCGCTCGCCAGCCTCCTCGCCCGCACGCGCACGTGGCTCCCCGTCGACGCCGACCGCCGGCGGTCCGTCGGCATCGTCCTCGTCACGCTCGTGCTCGCCGTCGTCCTCGCGCCGTACGCGGGAATGGCGCTCACCCAGCACTTCGACGGCGCGAGCGACCCGACGCTCGACGCCATCGAGTACACGCACCAGACGCACCCGGCGGAGGCGGACGCCATCGAGTGGGTGAACGACCGAGAGGGCCAGCCGCACATCCTCGAACGCCCCGGGCGGACCGCGTACACGTGGCGGAACCCCGCGTCGAGTCTCACCGGCGTCCCGTCGGTCGTCGGCTGGGTGCACGAGGCCATCTATCGCGGCGGCGACGCCTACCAGACGCGCGCGAACGACGCCGACATCGCCTACACGACGAACGACACCCGGACGCGCCACGTCCTCCTCGAGAAGTACGACGTCGAGTACGTCTACGTCGGCCCGCTCGAACGCGAGCGCTACGGCGACGTGGAGAACCGCTTCGACGACGACCCCGCGCTCACCGCCGCCTACGAGGACGACGGCGTCACCATCTACGCGTACAACGCGACCGAGAGCGAAACCACCGGGAGTTGAAGTACGGTGAGAGGTAGACTGGGCGAGAACGAGACCGAGTGACTGCGGGGCGTTAGACGCCAGAGTGCGCGCCGCGCGCCTGCTTGACGGTGACGTCCTCGGCGTCGGCGGTGACGACGTCGAGGAACTGGGGGACGTAGTTCCGGCGGTCGTAGTCTTCGCGTTCGGAGGCGTCGCCGGCGGTACACCAGAGCTGGACGCGGTCCGGGCCGTGCCACTCGCCGTTTCGGGAGATGCCGAAGAGGACCTGTTCGCCGTCCAGGCCGTCGACCTCCACGACCGCGCCCTTCCGGATGCCGGGGTCGCCGTGGATGATGAGCCGCTTCATGCCCGTGGGTTCTCCGGCGCTCCGATTAAACGCTTCGCACTGGCGTTGCTCAGAGCCAGTCGACGAGGCCGGCGAGCGCGGTGCGGACGCCGGGGAGGAGCGCGCCGCGTTCGGTGAAGGAGACGACGGTGTGGTCGTCGATGTCGCCGGCGTACCGGGCGTGGCTGTCGCCCTGCCACGTGACGGCGGTGGCGTTCGCGCTGCCGGTGTCGCCGTGCCCGGAGACGGTGTGGTCGGCGGGCGCGTGGACGACCAGGGTGTCCGCGCCGGGGTAGGGTGCGCCCTCGCCGCCCACCGCGAACGGGGCCGCAGAGGAGGCGTAGAAGGCGTCGAATCGCACGACGCCGAGCCTGGTGTGGCTGGTGTTCCGCGCGAGGTAGGTGACGCGGAGGCTGTCGTCGACGACGCGGCTCTGGAGGTGTACGGGGTCGTCGACGATGACGCGGTGTCGAGCAGTGTCGACGACGGCGCGACGGAGGGTGTCGTTCGCGGCGAGCGCGGCCGCGCCGTCGGTGAGCTGAACGGTCGCGGTCCACCGCGAAGAGCCGTTCGCGTAGACGTGGACGTGCATCACGCTGGTTCCGCGTTCGACGGTGACGCCGTGGTCGGCGGCGGCGTCGTCGAGCGCGTCGGTGCAGACACCGCACGCGGCCTGCGGCGGTGCGCGCGCGGTCGCGGAGTCGACGGCGACGACGCCGAGTCCGACGCTCGCGGTGACGACGAGGAGGGCGAGGAGGGCAGCTCGCGTCATATCGGCGCATCGACGCGCGCGAACCTATAACTACGGGTCGCTCACACGAATCGCTCATCCATCCGCAGAGCGGCCGTCGACGCCGGCCGTTGCAGACCGCTCCCCGCGTCGCGTGCCACGTCCTGGCGACGAGCGCGAAGCGTGGTCGACGCAAAGCGGGTTTCGAACGAGAACGCGAACTCGTAGCCGGGAGTCGGAACCACCGCCGGGCTCGAACCGTGTCGATTTTAAGGGGGCGACACGAACCGAAGGACAACAGAGCTGATTCGCTATGCAGATGCCACGACGCTTCAATACGTACTGCCCGCACTGTAACGAGCACAACGAACACGAAGTCGAGAAAGTCCGCACCGGACGCTCGACGGGGATGAAGAAGGTGAACGACCGCCAGTCCGAGCGGAAGTCGTCCACCATCGGGAACTCGGGTAAGTTCTCGAAGGTGCCCGGCGGCGACAAGCCGACGAAGAAGACCGACCTCAAGTACCGCTGCAGCGACTGCGGGAAGGCCCACCTCCGCGAGGGATGGCGCGCCGGCAAACTGGAGTTCCAGGAGTAATCATGTCCGGGAGCTTCTACAAAGTCGAATGTCCGGACTGTGAAAACGAACAGGTCGTCTTCGGGAAGGCGTCCACCGAGGTCGCGTGCGCCGTCTGCGGGACGACGCTCGCGCGACCCACCGGTGGGAACGCCGACATCGAAGGCGACGTCCTGGAGACCGTCGAGGCTCGATGAAGTACGAGGGGTGGCCTGAACCCGGCGAGCTCGTCGTCGGGAAGGTCGACGAAATCGAGGATTTCGGCGTGTTCGTCGACCTCGAAGAATACGAGGGCAAGCGCGGTCTCGTCCACATCAGCGAGGTCGCGTCCGGCTGGATCAAGAACGTGCGCGACCACGTCCGCGAAGGGCAGACTGTCGTCGCCAAAGTCCTCGACGTCGACGAGTCCGCCCAGCAGATCGACCTCACGATCAAGGACGTCAACGACCACCAGCGCTCCGATAAGATTCAGGAGTGGAAGAACGAGCAGAAGGCCGACAAGTGGCTCGCCATCGCGTTCGGCGAGGACATGGCGGACGACCAGTACCGCCACATCGCGAACGAACTCTTAGAGTCGTTCGGCGGCCTCTACGACGGGTTCGAGGAGGCCGCGATTCACGGCCACGAAGCCCTCGAACCGACCGGGCTCGACGACGACGAAGTGGACGCCATCGTGGAGACGGCGCGGGAGAACGTCTCCGTTCCCTACGTCACCGTGACCGGCTACGTCCACCTCGAATCACCGAACCCGGACGGCGTCGACGACGTGAAGGAGGCGTTGCAGGCCGCTGAAGGCGACGACGTCCCCGACGAAGCCGAACTCGACGTGACGTACGTCGGGTCGCCCGAATACCGGATTCGCGTCCGCGCGCCGAACTACAAGACGGCGGAGGACGAACTCGAAGCCGCCGCCGCGCGCGCCGTCGACGCCATCGACGCCGCCGGCGGGAGCGGCGAGTTCCACCGCGAGCGCCAGCTCGACGAGGACTAGATGGTCAGATCCGACATCCGCGTCTGTTCGGCGTGGGAGTCGGCGCACGACCGTCCCGTCTACACGCTCTCTCAACAGTGCCCGGAGTGCGGAGCTGACGCCGTGAACTCCGCACCCGCGCGATTCGGCCCCGAGGACCCCTATGGCGCGTACCGACGCGCTCTTAAGCGGCGCGCCCGCGACTAGCCCGCATGGAAGAAATCCTCGTTGAATCCGTCGAAGAGGCGTCACTCGACGACCCCGTGCTCGTCGAAGGCCTCCCCGGCGTCGGGCACGTCGGCAAGCTCGTCGCCGAACACCTCGTTGAAGAGACCGAGAGCACGCTCGTCCGACGCGTCCACTCCGAGCACTTCCCGCCGCAGGTCGAGGTCGACGACGACGGCGTCGGCTCGCTCGCCTCTGTCGACTTCTACGCGTGCCCGACCGACGGCCGCGACCTCCTCGTCCTCACCGGCAACCACCAGGCGAGCGACGGCCCCGGCCACTACCGCGTCGCCGAGACCTTCCTCGACGTCGCCGACGACTTCGACGTGAGCGACGTGTTCGCGCTCGGCGGCGTCCCCACCGGCGAACTCGTCGACGAGTACACCGTCGTCGGCGCGGTCAGCGACGCCGACCTCAAACCCGACCTCGACGACGCCGGCGTCGAATTCCGCGCCGAGGAACCCGCCGGCGGCATCGTCGGCACCAGCGGCCTCCTCGTCGGCCTCGGCGGCCGCCGCGGGTTCCACGTCGCCTGCCTCATGGGCGAAACCTCCGGCTACCTCGTCGACCCCAAGAGCGCCGCCGCCGTCCTCGACGTCCTCGAAACCCACCTCGACTTCGAAACCGACCACGACGCCCTCGACGACCGCGCCGACGAGATGGAAGACGTCGTCGAGCAGATGCAGCAGATGGAAGGCCAACAGCAAGCGCCGAGCGAAGAAGACCTCCGCTACATCGGCTAGCAGTAAGAGGCTGATCCGGTTCCGCCGTTTTCTTCGGCTATCGTGACCGTAACCGCGTAGTACTGGCCGACTTCGTCTCCTCGAAAGCCCCCGTCGGCTCGCGCGCTCTCACTCGCTGTCGTCGGCGCTCCGCGTCGACTGCTAGAGGGACGCTGCGCGTCCCTCCTTGCGCGCGTTCGCTTCGCTCACGTGCCTGCCTCGTGAGAATCACGCGACCCGCCGACCATGGCGGGACCTCCGGTCCCGCTTGCCCTCACTCGGACCGTTGGTCCTCGCGAGGACCCTTTCAGTCCCACCCGAATTGTCTGTGTCACCGGTCGGTTCTCCCGGACGGCTACTCGCTAAGGAGGGCGTCGAGGCGGGTTTCGGTGGCGTGGATTTCCTCATCGGTGATGACGTGACCGGTGTCGGGGTAGGTTTCGAGCGTGGTGTCGGCGTCGAGAGCGTCGAAGGTCTCGCGAGTCGCTTCGAGCTCCTCCCGAGTGACGTGGGGGTCGTCGTCGCCGGCGGCGAGGAACACCGGCGTGCCGTCGAGCGACCCCGCGGGATTCTCGTGGTCCGCGAGGAGCGCGCCGGCGAGCGCGAAGACGCCGCCGTAGCGCTGTGGATGCCTGACCGCGTATTCGGCGGCGAGGCACGCGCCCTGACTGAACCCCCAGAGGACGACCTTCTCGCGAGGGACGCCGGCGTCGACGGCGGTGGAGACGGCGCGGTCGACGGCCAAAACGGCCGAGACGAGCCACGGGTCGTCCGCGTTCTCCGCGCCTCGTGGGGGTCTCTCGCCGTCTCCGCTCTCCGTTCGCCCCGTGTACCACGTGTACTTCGCGGCCTGCGGCGCGAGGAAGGCGACGCCGTGCCGGTAGAACTCCTCGGCGAGCTTCGTGACGCTTTCGGCGCTCTCGCCGCGGCTGTGGAGGAGGACGACCGCGACGTCGGCGGCGCGGAGCGGCGCGCCCGACGCGACGAGCGGCTGGTCCGCGTGCGGGTCCGCGGGGTCGCCGGGGAGGAATCGCTCGCTCACGGATTCAGAGGAGGGAGTTGGGATTCGACGAGCGCTCGGTCTTCTTCGAGGCGACCGGGAAGGACGACGTCCTCACCGTAGGGCTCGTCCTGATCGCCGACCAACCCCGGCCCTTCGGTGGCGAGCTCGAACAGAATCCCGCCGGGTTCGCGGACGTAGAGGGCGTGGAAGACGTGGCGGTCTTTGACGCGGGAGACCTCGAGGCCGTCGCGGTCGGCGAGGAGTTCCCGCCACTCGTGGAGGGCGTCCTCGTCGGGGACGCGGACGGCGACGTGGTGGAGCGTCCCCGTGCCGTCGCGGCCGAAGCCCTCGACGTCGTCGGTGCGAATATCGACGACGGCGGCGTGGTCGCCGGCGGCGCGGTAGCGGACGCGGTCGTCGTCCTCGGCGACCAGGTCGAAGCCGAGCGTGTCGAGGACGCTCGCGGTCGCGTACGGGTTCACGGAGCGGACGGTGACACCGAAGATGCCGCGGATGGCCGTCTCCTCGGGGACGACCTCCGTCCACGGCTCGACGGGTTGAGTAGTCGGAACGAGTTCGAGGCGCGTGCCGTCCGGGTCCGCGAACGCGAGCGCGGTCTCGTCGCCGAATCGCTCTCGCTCCGCGTAGTCGACGCCGTGGTCGTCGAGGCGGTCGCGCCAGTCGTCGAGGCTCCCCTCGGGAACGGCGAACGCGAGCGCCTCTGGCTGTGGCGGGCCGACGCGGCCCTCCTCGGCGTCCCGCGACGGGAACGTCGTGAAGACCGTCCCCGGCTCGCCCGTCGCGTTCCCGTAGAAGAGGTGGTAGGCGAGAATATCGTTCAGGTTCACCGTCTGCCGGACGAGTCGCAGGCCGAGCACGCCGGTGTAGAAGTCGACGTTCTCCTGCGCGTCCCCCACCGTCCCCGTGACGTGGTGGACGCCGGGCGTATCACTGAGCACTACCTCCTGATTGGGTCCCGCGGGCTTTCCGTGTTACCCAGTGAACGCTCCCCGCCGCTTCTCACCGACTGCTCACCAACCTTCTCACGCTAAATCCGTGACTCCGCAGACAAAGTCTCGCGTGCAACGGACGCGCTACGCGAGGTCCGTAACTTCGTACGAGACGCCGGCGTCCCTGAGTGGGTCGGTGACGCGGCCGACGGCGTCGGCGGTGGCGGCGACAGTAACGGAGAGCCCGCGGCCGGCGGCGTCGGCGGCGACGTCGCCGGCGGCGAAGACGACGCTCGGTTCGACGTCGCTCTTGCGGAGGGAGACGACGGCTTCGACGCCGGCGGCGACGACGAGGTCGGCGTCCGCGCAGGCGCTGGCGAGGTCGGCGGTGTCGACGGCGTGGCTGCCGCCGGAGCGGACGGGCGGAATCTGGAAGACCGTCACGGAGCCGGGTTGGAGGTCGATGATGCCTTCGAAGCCGGTGACGCCGACGTCCTCGCCCTCGTCGGCGTCGGTGGTGGCGACGCCGGTGGCGGCGGCGTCCCCGCCGGGGGTGGCGTGGAGGAGGCCGTCGCGCATGACGAGGGAGACGGTGTCGCCCTGTTCGATGGCGGCGGTAGCGATAGCGGCGTCCTCGTGGACGTTCCCGAGGACGTCGCCGGTGACGTGGTCCGCGTATCGGCGGACGTCGTTCGCGGTGCGGAGGAGCCAGTCTACGCCCTCCTTCGTCACGCGGTAGCGCGACCGACCTTCCTTCTCGACGAGGCCGTCCTCGGTGAGCTCGCGGATGTACTCGGAGACGGCCTGCGTGGTGACGCCGACGGCGTCCGCGATCTCGCCCTGGCTGACGGCGGGCTGGCGGTCGGCGATCTCCGCGAGGATGCGAAAGCGGGTCGCCGTTCGTTTGTCGGCGAGCGCGTCGACCATACACGGTCTCGACGCCGAACCGGCAAAAACCCCGACGGTCCGCGGCACGCGGCGTTCCGTGCCGGAGCGAGACCGACAGCATTTCCGCGGTTCGGATGCGAGGGCGAGTATGGAGACGACGACGGCTTTCAGCGGGCTCTCGTGCGTGGACTGCGGGGAGACGTTCGACGACCCGGCGCTGGGTCGGTGTCCGGAGTGCAGCGGGGTGTTGGACGCCCAGTACGACCTCGGGTCGGTGGCGCTCGACGACGAGGGGTCGATGTGGGCGTACGAGCCGGTCCTGCCGTTCGCGGGGTCGGCGGCGGTGTCGCTCGGCGAGGGCGGCACGCCCCTCGTCGAAGCGCCGGGGCTCGCGGAGGAGCTCGGCGTGAATCGCGTGCTGATAAAGGACGACGGGCGGAACCCGACGGGGACGGCGGTGGACCGCGGGCTCTCGCTCGCGGTGACGCCGGCGGGCGGCGAGAGCACAGTGACGCTGGCGTCGACGGGCGACGACGCGCAGTCGGCGGCGGCGTACGCGGCGCGCGCGGGCCTGCCGAGCGAGTCCTTCGTGCCGACGCGCGCGGGGTTCTCGCGGAAGGCGATGGTGAACGTCCACGGCGGCGAGATGTCCGTCGTCGAGGGCCGCCTCGGGGACGCGGTGAGCGCCTACCGGGACGCGGTCGAGGAACACGACGACTGGCACGCGGTCGGCGCGTTCGACACGCCGTACCGCCACGAGGGGCTGAAGACGGTGCTCTACGAGGTCGTCGACGACGAGTTCGGCGTGGTGCCGGACGCCGTTATCGCGCCGACCGGGCACGGCGAACTGCTCGCGGGCCTCGGGAAGGCGGCGCGCGAACTCGTCGACCTGGGGAAGGCCCCGTCCATGCCGCGGCTCTACGCCGCGCAGGCCGAGGGGTGTGCGCCCATCGTCCGCGCGCTCCAGGAGGACCACGCGGTCGAGCCGTGGGACGCGCCGGACACCATCGCCGGGGCCATCGAGGTCCCTGACCCCGACCCGTCGGGCGCACAACTCGCCGTCGACGCCGTCGAGGACACCGGCGGCGCGGGCGTGACGGCGACGGACGGCGATATCCTCGACGCCGCGCTCGCCGTGGCGGAGGGCGTCGGCGTCGAGATGGGCGTCTCGGGCGCGGTCGCCGCGGCGGGCGCGTGGAACCTCGCCGACGAGGGCGCGTTCGCCGCGGACGACACCGTCGTCCTCCTCAACACGAGTCAAGGGAACAAGGACGCGGACGTGCTCCGCTCGCGTCTGATGAGCCGCGGCATCTAGGGTTCTCGCTCGCCGTGCTTCGCGGTCCCGTCGAACGCGCGTGTTTTGCGTCGGTACGTTCAAGCGTTAGCCCCGTCTAACTCGTCTCGTGATGCTGAGTGACGTGATGGAGGACTACCTGAAGGCCATCTACACGCTGGAGCGCGAGGAGGGCGCTCCGGTCCGGACGTCCGACATCGCCGCATCCCTCGACGTGACGCCGCCGACCGTGACGAGCATGCTCGACAAGCTCGAAGAGCGCGGGCTCGTCGACCGCGAGAAGTACAAGGGCGCAGAGCTCACGGAGGAGGGCGAGGCCGTCGCGCTCGAAGTGCTCCGTCACCACCGCCTCCTCGAAGCCTACCTCGCCGAGCACCTCGACTACGACTGGAGCGAAGTCCACGAGGAGGCGGACACGCTCGAACACCACATCTCCGAGGCGTTCGAGGAGCGCGTCGCGAGCGCGCTCGGCGACCCCGCCGTGGACCCGCACGGCGACCCGATTCCGACGCCCGACCTCGAACCGCTCCCGGGCGACGACACCGCGCGCCTCACCGACGCCGAGGAGGGTGACGTCGTCGTCGTCTCGCGCGTCAGCGACCGCGACGACGAACACCTCTCCTACCTCGCCGACGCCGGCGTCAAACCCGGCGCGATTCTCACCGTCGTCGAAGTCACGCCCATCGACATGCTCACGGTAGAAGTCAACGGGCGACCCGACGCGCCAGCCGGGTCGAGCGAAGGGCGTCCCGATGCGGCCGGGACGAGCGAAGGGCGTCCCGATGCGCCAGCCGAATCCGGAAGCGAGCGCGTCCATCTGCCGACGGCGATTGCGGCGCAGATACGCGTCCAGCCGCGGACCGAAGCGACGGCGTAACTCGAAGAGCGCGCTCCGGGTCGGTCGTCCGTCGCGTCACTCGCTGCGTGGACTGTCGCTGTCCGTGGATTTTTCCCGTCGCGTCGCCGTCTCGTGGTATGGTCGTCTCACTACTCGCCGGCGTTCTCCTCGGGCTGTCGCTCGCCGCGCCGCCGGGGCCGATGAACGCCGTCATCGCGAACGAATCCGTGAACGGCGGGTGGCGCTCCGGCGTCGCCGCCGGGCTCGGCGCGATGACCGCGGACGCCTGTTTCTTCGTGCTCGCGCTCCTCGGCGTCGTGACGTTCGTCCGGGAGTTCCCGGTCGTCCGCGGCGTCATGGTGGGTATCGGCGGGCTCTTGATGCTCTACTTCGCGTACGGCGCGTATCTCGACGCGCAGACCGCGCTCTCAGAGCGGAGCGCCCCGGGCGCGGGGTTCAGGAAGGCGTTCGCGCTCGCGATCACGAACCCGTATCAGGTCGTCTGGTGGCTCACCGCCGGCGTCGCGCTCCTCGATCCCGGGAGCGTCGAGGTCGCGGGATACACGCTCGCGACGGGGAATGGCACGCTCACCGTCGTCGGGTTCTTCGCCGGCATCTTCCTCTGGATAACGGGCTTCCCGAGCGTCCTCGTGACCACCGGCCGGCGCGTCGACTCGCTCGCGAAAGCCGTCGGCTACGGCAGCGCCGTCCTCCTCGCCGGATTCGGCGTTCTCTTCTGCTACCAGAGCGTCGACGCCCTCCTGAAAACGCTCTGACCGCGCGACCGGCGCTCGGCGTCTCGAGAGAGGTCGAGACGAGCCGTCGCCGGTGGCTCAGTCGAGGTCGGCCGCGTCCATGCCGGGGACTTCGTCTTCGAGCCACTCGCGGAACCAACGGACGCGTTTGAGGCGTTCGTAGGCGATGGATTCGCCGGCGTCGCTCTCGACGCGCGCGGTGGCGTTCCGGCCGCGTTCGAGGACGCGTTCTACCATCTCGGCGGCGTCCATGTGCGTCCGCGCCTCGTACCCCATGCGGAGGAGCATTAGTGCGGTTCCGTTCGCGCCGACCTTATCGAGGAGGTCGGCTTCGACGAGGCACTGCGCTTCGAGGGAGAGGTCCGTGAGGTCGCCCTGGTGGCTGTGGTCTTCGATGGCTGCGCAGACGCGGTCGACGAAGGACGCCGGGTAGTCGCCGTGCGTCTCCAGGTATTTGCGGGCGACGCGCGCGCCCTCTTCGGCGTGGACGTCCTGGTCGGCGTCGAGTTTCGCGATGTCGTGGAAGAGGGCGGCGACGCGGACGACGTCCTCGTCTGCGCCTTCCTTCGCGGCGATTGTGGTCGCGAGGTCGACGACGTTCCGGATGTGGTTGAAGCGGTATTCGGCGGAGTGCCAGGGGTACCAGCGCATCCGGCCGCCGTCGTCCTCGTTGTCGACGCTCGCCTGGAGGTAGTCGTAGACGAACGTGCGCATGGACTCGAACTCGCCGTCGGAGACGCGTGAGTCCTTTATCTCGACACCCATCTGTCCACCTCCGGAACCGATTGTCGCGTACTCATTGTTACTAGTAGTGATGGTGGTTTCGTTCTTTAGCCTTTTGCAGGGCTGAAACGTGGACGCGAGGCGTTGAAGTCCCCGGCCGTCCCACGGACGCGTATGACGGAGGCGATCTACCTGGCGGAGACGGAGACCCGGTCGTTCGAGGCGACCGTAGAGCGCGTCGCCGACGACCGCGTCGTCCTCGACCGGACCGCGTTCTACCCCACGGGCGGCGGTCAACCCCACGACACCGGGACGCTCGAAGCGGACGGCGGGACGTGGGACGTCGTCGGCGTGGAGAAGAAGGACACCATCTACCACCGCCTCGACGGCGGCGACCCGCCGAGCGCGGGAACGACGGTCACGGGAACCATCGACTGGGAGCGCCGATACGGGCATATGCGCCACCACACCGCCCAGCACCTCGTCTCCGCCGTCCTCTTAGAAGAGTTCGACGCGGAGACGACGGGGAATCAGGTGTACGCGGAGCGGGCGCGCATCGACTGTGCCTACCCGAAGTTCGACGACGGCGACCTCGACCACCTCGAAGCCCGCGTGAACGACTACGTCGAGCGCGCGATTCCCGTCGAGTGGTACACGCTGGAGCGCGAGGAAGCAGAAGAGAGACTCGACCCGGAGCGCACGCGCATCGAACTGCTTCCCGACTCCATCCGCGAGATTCGCATCGTCGAAATCGCGGGCGTGGACCGGACGGCCTGCGCGGGGACGCACGTCTCCAACACCGCTGACGTGGGGATGTTCGAAGTCACGGGCCGAGAGACGAAGGGGAGCGACGAAGAGCGCGTGAACTTCCGACTGCGGTAGTCGCTTCCGCTTCTGCGACGTCGGCGCAGCCACATCAGAGAGGAGAAAGGGGGGTCAGCCGCCCCCGCCGTTTTCAGTCGTTCCTGCCGTTTTCGTCGTCGATGCGGATGACGCTCGACGGGAGGGCTTCTCCGTCGAAGTAGGACTTGAGCGCCATCTTCGTGCCGAGGTACGAGGCGTACGCCATGAGGGCCAGCGCGATCGGCGTCCAGAAGAGGACGGTGACGAGGAAGGACACGCGCGCTCGTTTCGCGCGGAAATGTAAATGCGTGTAGGTCAGGTCGTAAATGTCGAGAGGCGACTAGTCAGTTCGTTCGTCGAGGTCGGCGCGTTCGCCGGGTTTGAGGGCGTCTTCGACGGCGTCTTCGCAGGCGACGAGGGCGTCGGTGCGGTCGTCGCCGGCGGGTTCGGCGGCGACGACGGTCCAGCCGTCGTCGTGGACGACGCCGGTAACGCGGCCGGGGGTGGCGAGGATGACGCCGGTGGCGATTTCGACGGGTTCGTCGTCCTCGGTGCGGACGGCTTCCTCGGTTTCGACGGGGAGGGCGAGGTCGAGGGCGTCGGCGTCGTTGAGCGCGGCGACTTCCGTGGTGGTGAGCGGGCGGTCGGGGAGCGAGTCGAGCACGTCGGCCATGCGTGAGGAGAGGAGGCGCGCGGGGTTAAGGCCGGTGGATGCGCGGAGTCAGGTGTTGAGGGCGTCGAAGTAGCTGCGGTAGAGGATTTCCTCGACGAAGAGGAAGGGGAGGACGCCGAGGACGGTGAGCGCGAGCGCGCCGGCGACGAGGCGGCTCCCGGTGACCTGTGCGAGTATCCAGTAGCCGCTGGTCGCGGCGCTCGCGATGAGGAGGAGCAGGGAGAGCGTGCCGATGGTGACGGTGAAGCGGCGGGCGCGCGGGGTGACGTCGTCGAGGCCGTCGACCATCCGGAAGAGCACGAGGACGGAGGGGACGTTGAGGACGGCGGCGGAGAGGATGCCGGAGGCGACGGCGAGTGACATCTCGGGGCCTCAGGCGAAGTTGAGCTGCTGCTCTCTGTAGAGGACGAACATGAACAGGGCGAACGGGACGAGCGCGAGCATGATGAACACCATCGCGATCTGGATGATGGGGCTGAGTTCGACCTGCTGGTAGAAGAACACGAGCACGGCGGCTTCGCCGCAGAGGAACATGACGATGCTCCCGCCGGCGAGCGCGAAGCTGAACTGGCGGGTCTGCCAGGAGATGTTCTCGGCCTTGCGGAGCATCTTGACGAGAACCGCGACGGGCGGAATCGCCAGTGAGATCATCTGCAACAGCTTCAACGCGATAGTGATGTCGTTGCTCATGGTTGGGGCTTGACGGGGTCACCGCCGTCACGATACCATAGTTTACAAACTTTATTGGTATAAAATCAATGGCTCTGAGAGGGGTTAGTTCGCCTTGTTCTTCGTCTCCCGATAGACCACGAACATGAAGAGGAAGAACGGGGTGAGCGCGGCGACGGCGAGGAGGAGGCTGGACTGCACGGTGGGAGCGAGCGCGAACTGGCCGAAGAGCCAGTACGCGATGACGAATTCGGCGGCGAGGAAGGAGGCGATGCTCCCGCCGGTGAGGAGGAGGCCGACCTGCCGCATCCGCCAGGAGAGGTTGCCGGCGGCGCGCATCCGCCACGCGAGCGTGATGACGGAGGCGAGGACGAACGCGACGGACGTCAGCAGGCCGAGCGCGATGTCCTCGTTCACCGTCGTCACGGAGCGCACACCACGCAGGACATATTTTCATTTCCCACCTTATTCGCATAAAGCCGTTGGCCGGCGGCTATCGGTCGAATCGGTCGTCGAACCACGCCCACTCGCGGGTGAGGAGGCCGTCGTCGGCGAGGTCCCAGGGGTCGCCGGATTCGACGCGGTCGCCGACGACGAGCGACCGGAGGACGTTCCAGAGCCAGACGAGCTGGCCGATGCCGAGGACGTACGCGGCGACCGTGATGAGCTGTTGGAGCGGCGCGAACGACACCGGATAGGACGCCATGCGGCGCGGGAGGCCGTCGATGCCGAGGACGAGCATCGCGCCGAACGCGGCGACGACGCCGACGAAGGAGAGCCAGAAGTGGAGTTTCGCGAGCGGGACGTTGTACCAGCGGCCGGTGAGGAGCGGGAACCAGTAGTAGCAGGCCGCGAAGAAGGAGAACACCATCATCCCGACGAGCATCAGGTGGAAGTGGCCGACGACGAAGTTCGTGCCGTGGACGATTCGGTCCACGGGGATCGCGCCGAGGAAGACGCCGGTGATGCCGCCGACGATGAAGTTCGCGATCGCGCCGAAGCAGAAGAGGAACGGCGCGGTCACCCGAATCCGCCCGTTCCAGATAGTCGCGATCCAGTTGAACGTCTTGACGGCGGACGGGACGGCGATGGCGAACGTGATGACCATGAAGGACGCCTGGAGGCGCGGGTCGAGGCCCGTCGTGAACATGTGGTGCGCCCACACGCCGAAGGAGAGGACGGCGATGGCGAACGTCGAGTAGACGACGGCCTTGTAGCCGAAGAGGGTGCGGCCGGTGAACCGCGGGAGGATGTGGCTGATGAGCCCCATCGCCGGGAGGACGAGGATGTAGACCTCGGGGTGGCCGAAGAACCAGAAGAGGTGCTGGAAGAGGACGGGGCCGCCGGGGCCGGTGAAGAACATCGTGCCGAGGAGCCGGTCGCCGAGGAGCATGAGGAGGACCGCGCCGAGGAGCGGGAACGCGAACAGGATGAGGCCGCCGGTGGTGAACATCGTCCACGTGAAGATGTCGAGGTCCGCCCAGGAGACGTCGGGGGAGCGTTCGGCGACGACGGTGGCGACGACGTTGATGCCGCCGAGCGTCGTGGCGACGCCGGAGAGGTGGAGGCCGAGCAGGACGATGTTCACCGTGAAGTTGGATTTCTCGATGGAGAGCGGGACGTAGAGCGTCCAGCCGACCATCGGCGGAGCCCACGTGGTGAGGCCGAGGAGGTCGGTGATGATGCCCGTGCGGATGAGGACGGCGGCGGGCGGGAGGAGCCAGAAGGCGACGGCGTTCACGCGGGGGAACGCCATGTCGTCGGCGTCGACGAGGAGCGGGACGAAGTAGTTCGCGAGGCCGATGGCGAGCGGCGTCGCGAAGAGGAAGAGCATCGTGAGGCCGTGCGAGGTGAAGAGGCCGTTGTAGGTCATCTCGTGCCAGATGTCGGCGGCCGGCGTGAGGAGGGCGGTGCGAATCATCATCGCGTCGACGGCCCCCCAGATGCCGGTGAAAGCGGCGAAGACGATGTAGAGGACGCCGATGTCCTTGTGGTCGACGGTGGTGAGCCACCGCCAGATGCCGGGGGGTTTCTCGTCGCCGTCGATGGCTGGGCTATCGAGCATGGGTGAATGGGTCGGCGTGGTCGGGGAGGTCGTCGACGCGGTGGAAGGCGAACGCGCCGAGCGCGGCGGCAGCGCCCGCGCCGATGAGGAGCGCGTTCGGGGAGACGGCGTAGAGAGCGCCGCCGACGAGCGCGCTCGGGACGACCGCGGTGTTGCGGACGGTTCGGTAGGCGTCGCCCGCGTTCGTGCCGGCGACGCCGGAGATGCCGTCGAAGAGCGCGTTGCGCGCGGGGAGCGCGAAGAAGCGCGTGCCGTAGAGCGCGAAGAGGCCGACGATGACGGCGAGGTGGGGGAGGTGGAGGGCGTCGGCGACGCCGGGGGAGACGAGGAGGAGGAGGGGGAAGGCGGCGGTGGCGACGAGGGCGTACCGGAGGACGGCGCGGACGCCGAACTCGCGGACGAGCTCCTCGCCGGGGACGACGCCGGCGAGCGCGGTCGCGGCTTCGACGCCGATGAGGAGCGCGAAGACGGACGGGGGCGAGAAGTAGACGCCGAAGACGGTGGCGTCGAGGCCGAGGACGGTGACGACGTACATCACGAGGAAGAGGTGAATCATGCCGACGGCGAACTGCGCGAGGAGGTCGCCGACGAGGAGGGGTTCGAGCGAGTCGGGGACGGACGCGAGTTCCCCGCGGAGGGTGTCGAGCGTCGACGGGTCGCGGCCGTCGGTGCCGGTGGGGTCGCGGTCGACGACGGTGACCTGCGCGAGGACGGCGGTGAAGCCGAGCGCCGCGCCGAGCGCGACGAGGACGTGGAAGCCGGGGACGAAGGGGAGGAAGACGAAGAGCGCGACGACGGGGACGACGCCGAAGACGACGAGGAGGCGGCGGACGGATTCGTCGGATTCGAGGCCGGTGACGAGGGGCTCGTAGGGGAGGCGGCGGCGGCCGGTGTCGAACTCGGCGGCGACGCCCTGGAGCTTCCAGAGGTGGATGAGGGCGAGGCCGACGAGCAGCCAGAACCAGCCGGGGCCGAGGTCGCCGGTCGTGGCGGCGAGTTCGGGGGCGGCGAGCCAGAGGAGGAGGCCGGCGACGGAGAGCGACCCGAGGACGAGGAGGACGGCGGTGTCGTTCAGGTCGTCCGGGAACTCGCCGGCGAGGTAGGGGACGACGAGGCCGGCGAGCATCCCGGCGGAGCCGAACGCGCCGACGGCGACGGCGGACGCGCCGAGCGACATCAGGTGGAGGGAGACGAAGCGCATGGAGAGCTGGATGGAGAGGTCGTAGCCGAGGATGGCGACGGCGACGACGAGGAGTTCGGGCGGGATGGCGACGAACTCGCGGACGGAGGAGACGCCGACCAGCGGGTCGGAGAGCGGTTCGGGGTCGCGGTCGTCGGTCGCCATCTACTTCCCGGCTCCCGCGGCGTCAGCGATGGCTCGGACGAGCTTCGCGAGCGCCTCCCAGACGGTGGAGAGCGCGCGGATGAAGAGGCGGACGCCGCGCGCGAGAAGCTGGATGCCTTTCGCGACGCTCTGCACGGCAGAGGTAAGGAGGCGGAAGGCCCGCTGGAGCGCGGCGACGAGGTCGTCGAGGACGTTCGCGACGGCCGCGGCGATCTCCTTCCCGCGGTCGACGTACGCCATCGCGGCGGGCGGGACGCCGGCGGCGATTTCGTTCACTTTGTCTTCGCCCCACGCGACGTACGCCTGGGCGACGAAGACGATAGTGAAGAGGAGGTTGAGCCAGAGCGTGTAGCCCTCGGGGGCGGTGCCGCCGACCTGTCCCTGTGCGGGCATCATGCCGAGGCCGGCGAAGAGGTAGTGCATGGCGACGCCGGCGACGACGGACGCGAAGCCGAACGTGACGAAGATGACGCCCGCCATCCGCGTGCCGTAGTACTTCCGGTAGGTGTTGAGGAGCGGGGGGATGAGGAGGTCGGCGTAGATGAAGGACATGATCGCGCCGAAGGGCGTGCCGGCCTGCCAGAGGACGAGCGCGAACGGGATGTTCCCGACGCTGCAGAGGAAGGTGACGATGCCGATGACGACGCCGAGAATCGCGCCGGTGACGACCCACGTGAAGCCGCCGTCGCCGCCGAAGAGCGCGAGCCACCAGGAGTTCGGGACGAACGCGGCGAGGAGGCTCGCGATGACGAACCCGATGAGGATGTCGTCCCAGAGCATATCCCACTCCTTCATCGTGTTCCGGGAGGCGTCCTTCCACCCCGAGACGCTCGTGGCTCTGTCCTGCCAGCCGCGTTCCTCGTCGGGGTTGCGGTCCATGTGCTTGTAGGAGTTCAGGCAGGAGCCACAGCAGAAGTACTTCGTCGCGCCGGTCTGCGGGTCGGTCCACGTGATGGTGTCGGGGTCGTCGGGGTCGGCGGACATCCCGCAGGTCGCGCACTCGACGTCCTCTAAGCTCATGAGGTTGTCGCGCGCGGCGTCGAACCAGGATTGGGGGACGAGCTTCTTCCAGGTGAGGGCGATGACGACGACGGCGACGACGCCGCCGGCGATTTCGGCGGCGACGAACTGCCAGCCCATGAGAATCCAGAGGATGAGGAAGAGTTCGGCGACGAGGTCGGTCGCGGCGAACTGGTAGCCGGCGATGGAGGCTTCGGCGGACGCGCCCTTCTTGAAGAGGGATTTCGCGGTGGAGGTCGCGGCGAACGAGCACGAAGAGGAGGCCGCGCCGAGCGCGGTGCCGAGACCGATCTCCTCCCAGTCGTTCCCGCCGAGCCAGTCCGTCATCTGGTCTTCGGTGACGAACGTCTCGACGGCACCCGTGATGGTGAATCCGAGCGCGAGCGCCCACCACGTGTCCCAGGCCATCCCGAAGAACGTCTGGAACGCGTCGATGATTTGTGAGAGTACCATGTAGATTCCTGCCCGTGAGACACGGGGCTACTGATGGGTTTCTCTACCTCGTACTCCACTAAAAAACACGGGGCTATCGGTGGCGAAACGAACCCCTCAGTCCTGGCGTTCGATGATGGTTCCGTTCTCGCCGACGGCGAGCGCGGGCTGGGACGGCGAGGCGATGATGACGCCGTGGAGCGTGTCGTCCGCGGGCGTCGGAGACGCCCGCCAGCCGTCGGCCGTGAACTCGAAGACGGTGCCGGATTCGCCGCCGACGATGCCGTCGCGGCGCGTGCGGTCGACGGCGTAGAGCGTCTTCTCGCCGAGCCGGAGCGTCGACCAGTCGAAGCCGTCGAACCGGTAGAGGGAGCCGGTGCCGCCGGCGACGTCGATGGTGTTCGTCGCGACGGCGGAGATGTCGTGGAGCGCGACGTCGGCGTTCGGGATGCCGATCTGCCGCCAGTCGCGGCCGCCGTTCACGGACTCGTAGACCGCGCCGCCGGTGTCGGCGACGTAGCCGAAGCCGTGGACGTCGAAGACGATGGCGGGCGCGGTGGAGCCGCCGCCGGGCTTCGTGACTGCGTCCGCCCACGTCATCTCGCCGTCGTTATTCGAGCCGACGAGGAGCTCCCCGGAGCTGTTCACGAGGTAGACGTACTCCTGCCCGGCGAGGCCGACGACGGCGACGTCCTCCCACGAGGACGTGATGTCGTTCGGCTGCGAGTAGTCCGTCATCGACTGAGTAACCGTATTCCACATGCCGATGGTGCCGCTGCCGCCGCAGAACCAGACGTTCCCGCCGTTGTCGGTCGTCGCCGCGCCGACGAGGCTGCTCTGGAGGGCGTGCGGGCCGTTCTCGACGACGCGCTGCCAGCCCTGGTCGCCGCCGCCGCGGCGGAGGACGAGTCCGCTCTCGCCGACGGCGTAGGGCGCGTCGTTCCCGACGACGACGTCGTAGAGAGCGCTGCTCGTGTTCGACTGGACGTGCTCCCAGGGCGTCGCGCTCGCGCTCCGGGTCGTGCAGCCGGCGAGCGCGCCCGCTCCCGCGAGGCCGCTGGCGAGGAACGCGCGGCGGGAGGAGTCCATTGACTACCGTTGCTTACCGCGCGAAGTTACGTGAAAACACCGGTCCACGGGATGGGAGCGGGACGGTGACGGGCGGGGGACAGAATGCCCGTGGGGCGGTGACGGAGCGGGGGCAAGGCCGTCAGAGCGCGATTGTCGGGGTCAGCGGAGGTGGCCGGGGCGTTCGCCCTGCGGGGTGAACGCGCCGGGGGCGGACGTCCGCTTGACGATGGTGGCGACGCGGATGGTGTGCGCGAAGAGGATGGAGAACGGGAGGAAGGCGAGGCCGAGGGAGAAGCTGACGAGGAAGAGGAGCGGCGTCGCGTCGACGATGGGCGGGTAGCCGGACGCGTAGATCATGATGATGAAGATGCTCATGACGAAGGCGGAGATGCCGGAGTACGCGAGGTAGCGTGAGAGCGCGGAGAGCTCCTGCTGGAGGTAGACGATTTTGAAGTACTGGCGGGCGACGTCGGCGGAGACGAGGAGGTCCTGGAGGTCGGAGAGCGTTTCCTCGGCGTCCTCGGAGAGGTCGTCGGCGTGCTCGAAGCTGAGTTCGCGCGCCCGGTTGATGTCGCGGGAGTACTCGTCGTTGACCATCGGGAGGAGGACGGAGAAGATGCTCGCGTCGCCCTGCGCGAGCTCGGTCTCGATGTGGTCCATGTCTTCGAGGATGCGGCCGACGTAGTCGGCGACGTCGTCGCGGGTGTCGTCGGGGGCGTCTTCGACCTGTTCGACGAGGCGGTGGCCGCGGTCCTGGACGGTGTCGACGATGAGCGCGAGGAAGCCGGCGGGGTCGGTGGGGGAGACGGTGACGCGGGAGAGAGTTTCGACGTTCTCGCGGAACTCCTCGACGTCCGCGATGCGGTCGCGGAGGCCCTCCGGCGTGCCGAACAGCCGGCTGATGGTGAGGCTGTTGATGGCGATGACGATGGGGACGAAGGAGAACAGCCCGGCGTTAATGGTAGAGAACATGTTCGTGACGAAGCCGGACTCGCGGACGCCGATGATGCCGAGGAGGCCGGCGGCGAAGGTGAAGAGGACGAGCGCGCCGACCATCGCGCCGACGATGTGCCAGCGGTTGCCGGCGAGGAGGAGCCAGTGGTGGGCGTCGCGGCGGCGTTCCTCGTTGGTGAGGAGCGCGCCGCCGGCGATGACGCCGACGCCGGTGAGGCGCGCGAGGACGCGGATGGCGACGAGGCCGAGGCGCGCGGCGACGTGCACCCAGCCGAGGAGGATGGTGAGCGCGGCGGAGAGAACGTGCGAGGATTTGAGTTTGTCGAGCAGACCCATATCAGATCCCCGGGAGGTCTGTGAGCCCGCTCCCGTGAGCGAGTATCGTCAGTCCGAGCGCGAGCGAGCCGAGCATCGTGATGATGACGAGCACGCGCCGAAGGATAGTGCTTCGGGTCGACCGTCGCGGGTTCCACGCGGTCTCGTGATACCCGAGGTACCAGAGGCTGAGCGTCGCGCCGAGGTTGATGGAGAAGAGGTTGACGAGGACGACGGTGGCGGAGCCGAGCGCCGCCCAGAACTGGAAGTAGGCGAGGCCGACGGCCATGATGGCGATGGGCGGGACGAGGGCGGCGGCCATCATGACGCCGACGAGTTCGACGGTGCCGGAGGTGGACATGCTGATAGCGCCGGCGACGCCCGCGCCGACGGCGACCACGATGATGAGGACGGCGGGGCTGGTGTAGTTCGACATCTCGAGTATCCGGGAGACGCCGCCGCTCGGCGCGAGGTCGGCGCGTTTCGCGAGGAAGGCGAAGGCGACGGAGACGAGGACGGCGACGCCGCCGCCGGCGAGCTGATGGCGGGCGGCGCGGAGGAAGAGCCGTTCGTCGTCGATGACGGTGGCGACGCTCGTCGCCATCGGCGGGCCGATGAGCGGCGCGATGACCATGGAGCCGACGAGGACGGACACGGAGTCGAGGAGGACGCCGGCGGTCGCGACGATGGCGGCGATGGCGGTGAGGATGGTGTAGATGGCGAGGTCGGGGAGCATATCGGAGGCGCGCGAGTGGAGTTCGTCGCGGCTGATGCGCGCCGGGCCGTCGGGCTCCCGGAAGTCCGAGTTCGACCCGGAGTCGAGCCGGGGCGAGGTGACGGTCTCGGGGTCGGTGACGATGGTGTAGACGCTCTCCGCGCTCCGCTGGTCGGGGAGGCGGGTGTCGATGTACTTCTGAATCCGCTCGACCTGCGTGACGGGAACGGTGAACGTCACCATCGCGTCGTCCTTCCGGCCGTGCGTCTGGTCGGAGACGGCGAAGTCGACGTTCTTCACTTCGAGGGCGTCGGTGACGGTGTCGAGCGCGGCGTCGGAGAGGATGATCATCTCGACTTTCCGCATGTCCTGGCGGGCCACGTCAGCGTCCTCCGGTCCCCGTCACGGGACGATGAGGCGGGCCGCGTCGAAGGCGTCGTCGAACGTCCGCTCGTAGAGGCGGGCGACGAGCGCGCGGAACGCGGCGAGTTGGTCGGTGTCGGTGCAGTCGTCGTCGTCGGCGGCGCAGACGCCGGTGATGTCGCCGTCGAGTTCGTAGCGGAGGCGGCCGCCGCAGCGCGTGCAGCGCGGTTCGACCTGCGCGTGCATCCAGTCGGCGTCGTAGCCGACGGAGTCGAGACGGCCGTAGAGGGCGTACCAGCGGACGACGTCCCAGGTCTCGCGACCGGTCGCGGTCGCGGCGAGGCGCGTGAGCGCGCCGTCGACGCGCCGGTAGAGGACGGGGTCGGGGTCCGCGTGGTCGCCGTGGACGCGGCGGAACTGGTCGGTGAGCGTGGCGGTGGCGGACCGGCGGCCGCCCGCGAACGTGTCCGCCGCGGGGTTCGGGCCGGGTCGGGCGGGCGTCGTGTCGTCGCCGCTTGGAACGGCGTCGTGTCGTGTCATTGTAGGGCAGCGCTCCGGCGGGCGGGCCGAGGTCCACGCGACCGACGTATCGCCCCGCCCGAGGTCACGTCACCACCTTCGACGCCACACCGTAAAAACAAAACGGCCAGTATGTGAAACAAATACGCATCGTCGGCCTCGGAGCTTTTACGTGAACCTCTCGTAGTCATCGCCGATGACGGTCTACGAGACGGACGTCCCCGGCGTCGGGAAGAAGTACGAGCTCGAACGCCGCGGCGGTGAGCGCCTCGTCGTCCTCGTCCACCACGACGGGAAGCGCGAGCTCTTCCGCCGCCCCGACGACGACAGCGACAGCGAGAAACTCCTCGACGTCGACGGACCGAACGCGCGGAAACTCGGCTCCATCCTCGAAGGCGCGTACTTCCAGCCCGTCGAAGCGGATAGTCCCGGAGTCCCCCTCGGCGAGAGCATCATCGACTGGACGACAGTCGAGGAGGAGTCGCCGCTCGTCGGCCACACGCTCCGCGACGTCGACCTCGAAGAGCGGACGGGCGGAACGCTGGTCGCGCTCCAGCGCGGGACGCACACGATGGGGAACCCCGACTCGGATACGCGCCTCGAAGCCGGCGACGTCCTCGTCGTCGTCGGGTCGCGGAACAGCCAGGAAGCGGTCGCCGACCTCGTCCGCCCCTAGTCGTGTCCGTCCTCGTCCAGACCGGCGCGATGCTCCTGCTCGTCGCGGTCGCCGGGTCACTCGCCGACCGCTTCGGACAGTCCGTCATCCCCGCCTACCTCGCCGCCGGCGTCGTCCTCGGCCCCTACCCGCCTACCGAACTCTTCGGCTTCCCGACGACGTTCACGCCCGACGAGGCCGCCGTCACGCTCTTCCACGAACTCGGACTCGTCCTCCTCCTGTTCTTCCTCGGCCTCCACGTCGACCTCGCGGACGTCTTCGCCGACGCGCGCCGCGTCCTCTCCGCCGGCGGCATCGACCTCGTCGTCAACGGCGGGCTCGGCGTGCTTCTCGGCGTCGCCTTCGGCTACGACCCGGTCTCCACGCTCGTCATCGCCGGCGTCGTCTACATCTCCTCCAGCGCCATCATCACGAAGAGCCTCCTCGACGTCGGCTGGATCGCGAACCCGGAGAGCGACCCGATACTGGGCACGCTCGTCGTCGAAGACCTCGTCATCGCCGTCTACCTCACGCTCCTCTCCGCGGTCGTCCTCGGCGGCGGCACCGTCGAGGGCGTCGCCGTCTCCCTCGCCAAGGGCTTCGGCTTCCTCGCCGTCGTCGCCGCCGTCGGCTGGTACGGCACCGACTACGTCGAACGCGCCGTCACCACCGAACGCGACGAACTCCTCTTGCTCCGCGTGCTCGCCGTCACCGTCCTCGTCGCCGGCCTCGCCGTCCAGTTCGACATCAGCGAGGCCGTCGCCGCGTTCTTCGTCGGCGGCGCGCTCGCCCAAACGGACGAGAAAGACCGCATCGAGCACATCATGTCGCCCGCCCGCGACCTCTTCGCGGCGCTCTTCTTCGTCGCCGTCGGCCTCCACGCCGACGTCCGCGCCATCGGCGACGCGCTCCCCCTCCTCGTCGCCGCTATCGTCGCCTCGGTCGCCGGGAAGCTCGCGTCCGGCTACCTCTCCGGGCGCGTCTACGGACTCACCGAGCGCCGGTCCGCGCGCGTCGGCGCTGCCCTCGTCACCCGCGGCGAGTTCAGCCTCGTCCTCGCCTCCCTCGCGATGAGCGCCGACGCCGTCGCGAACGGCGTCGCCGAGTTCGCCATCGCCTACACGCTCGTCATGGCGCTCCTCGGCACGACGCTCACCCGCTACGAGGGACGCATCGCCGGCCTCGTCGGACGCCACACCGACGCCACGACACAGTCGAGCGCCGCGTCCTAGACCTCACCTCAGCCCTCGCGCTCCGCGTCGCCGAGGGCGGTCTGGTCGACTTCGACCGGCTGGTAGTCGGCGAGCGCCTCCAAGACGCGCACCTCGACGTCGTCCATGTCTATGTGACTCGCACGCGACGCCCATGAACCTATCTGCGAACCACCACGTACCGGTACGCGGGCACGCAGAGGCCTCCGGAGACCACCATAGCACTCATAGCGAGCGTTAACTATCGCGCCCCGCTGGTGTCTCGTGGGTCCCGCACCCGACGGCCGCTGTCACTGTCATCCACCATGCTGCGGGCGGTCGCCCACCGCCCGCACTGTCACTCACCACTGAGCCACAGAGCTAGAAATTTGGTGCGCACCAACTATTTAGTTAATAGATATTGTTTGTAGAAAACAAGGGGCGTCCGCGTCCCCCGAAGGAGACCACAAATGCCCGAACGACGACCCAACTCCCCCGAGCCGCGAGAGGAGCCGAGCGCAGAGCCAGCCGCGAACGCAGAGCCGGAGACCGAGCCACGCGAACCCGAAGCTGAACCGCGCGCCTCCGACGCCGAGCCGCGTGACTCCGAGGCGAAGCCCCGCGAGCCGGAGGCGGAACGGCGCGAGCCCGAAGCGGAGCGACGAGAGCGCCGCGCGCCCCGGAGAGACGCCGAGCCGCGTCGAGAGGCGGAATCTCGTCAGGAGGCCGAGCCGCGCCCGGAATCACGCCGTCGCGCGCCCCGCCGCGAGGCGGAACCGCGTCGCGACCCACGTGCTCGTCGTGCACCTCGCTACGAAGCCGAACCCCGCCGCGAGCCGCGTCAGGAAGCCGAACCTCGCCGCGAGGCGGAGCCACGCCGCGAACCGCGCGCCCGCCGCGCACCCCGCTACGAGGCAGAGCCGCGCCGCGAACCGCGCGCCCGCCGCGCACCCCGCTACGAGGCAGAGCCGCGCCGCGAACCGCGCGCCCGCCGCGCACCCCGCTACGAGGCAGAGCCGCGCCGCGAACCGCGACCCCGTGCGCCCCGTCGAGAAGCCGAACCCCGCCGGGAGGCCGCGCCACGCCGCGCGCCCAGCCGAGACGCAGCGCTGCGTCGCGAACCAGTACCGCGCCGCGAATCCCGCGCCCGCCGTGCGCCACGTCGGGAAGCCGAACCCCGCCGCGACACACGGCGTCGCGCACCGCGCGCCGAGAGCCAATCCCGCCGCGCGCCGCCCGCGTCCACCCAGCGCGCGGAGCCCCGAAGCGATCTACGCCGCGAACAGGAACCCGAGCTGAGCCCGCGCCAGCGGAGCGCCCGCGAACGCGGCCGCTCGAACCGCCGCGCCGCCGCACAAGTCCCCGACGTCGACGTCGTCGACATGCCCGACCGCGTCCGCGTCTTCGCCGACCTCCCCGGCTGCGACCGCGACCGCATCCAGCTCCGCGCGAACGACAACCAACTCCGCATCGAAGCCGAACGCGAAGACCCCGTCAACGACCGCCGCGCCCACCGCCACGAACGCGCCCCCACCATCGAGCGCACCATCGACATCCCCACGCGCGCGAACATCGACGAAGCCGAAGCCGCCTACGAGAACGGCGTCCTCCGCATCGACCTCCCGAAACGCGAGGAAGAGAAAGAACGAACCATCGGCTTCGAATAACGCGGCACACCCCACGGCGACTCACTCGTTCTTTCACGACCATGACCGTGTGAAGCGACGCATTAGCGAGGGGAATCACGGTCGATCGCAGCAGCACAGTTCGTGAGTGTTGCGACCCTGCTCGATATGCCGTCTCTGCCTCCCGACGTCACAGTTACCACTGGAACACTACCAGAAAGCCAGGCAAAACACGTCAAGGTACTTTCATAGCCCTGGGCGGATTCGAACCGCCGTCAACGGCTCCAAAGGCCGCTATGATTGGCCGCTACACCACAGGGCTGCAATTCTTGTCGGTCGTGTTTATTGTCATCGGCGCGTCGACGACACGACCTAATTATTCGGTTGGGATGCGGCGTATTATGAGTTACGAGAAGATTATGTCTCGTCAGAGAGTACAACTGTTCCGCGTTCAACTTTCATGTGACAGCTCCTGCATAGCGAGACGAGATTCGAGAGGACGTGAGAGTCCTGTGGATCGTCGAACTCCCGAACAGGTGTGAGATGATGAACGTCGGGCTCCTGTCCGAGTTCATCCCGGGCCGAGCCACAGTTCTGGCACGCGTGGTCGTCTCGCTCCAGTGTCTTGCGACGGGCTTCCCGCCACCTCCCGCTGTACACGTTCGGATCGACTCCGGGACCGAGTTCTTCCGACATCCACGAGTAGAGGCAATCACAAGAGCAGAATCGGCCCTGTCCACGGTCTCGTTCGGATTGCAGCACGACTAGCTCTGCCTCGCAGTAATCGCACTCTCTAGTGATGCGCGGTGCTTCGTTGATCTCATACGAGGGAGTACCCAAGAACTCGTCCGCCGCCGCCACGCAGTCGGGACAGTAGACGCCGTCCTTGTCCGAGGGGTAGTAGTCGAACTCGCTGCCGCACTGCCGGCACTCAGTGGTTTCTTTCGCGTCGCGGTAGTTCCCGTTGTGTTCACCGGCGTTGGGGTTGCAGTCGTCGCAGAACTCGCGTCGAGCTTTTGGGTCGTAGAATTCGACGTCGCATCCCGTACAGGTCCGGTTGGGGAGTGGGTCGCCGTGGACTTTCGTGTGGTGTTGGCGGACGCCCTGCTCCGTTCGGAGAGGTGTTCCGCAGGTCGGACAGTCCATCACGCGCTAGTTCGTCGGAATAGTCGATAATCCCTCGGGCGGGTCCGGAGATGGGGGTGAGTACGTGGGGTTCGGGCGAGAAGGCCGAGAGAACGCGCGGTCAGTCGCCGGCTTCGAGTTCGTCGCAGGTGCCGGCGAGGTGGCAGCAGGCGTCGGCGTCGGGGTCGAAGCATTCGGGGCAGTCGGGTTCGCGGTCGACGAGCATGTCGAGCCGGTCGGCGACGGTTTCGTCGATGACGGGTTCGAGTTGGCGGGCTTCGCTCCGGTAGTCCTGGACGTCGAGGACGTTCGTGAGGAAGCGTTCGAGGATGCAGTAGGTCTGGAGGGCGTCGACGGCGCGGCCTTCGCCGTCGGCGGTGAGGGTCGCGCCCTTGTACTTCTCGTGTTCGACGAGGCCGCGGTCTTCGAGTTTCCCGACCATCTCGTTCGCGGAGGCCGGGGAGACGTCGAGTTGGTCGGCGAGCGCGCCCGTGGAGGCGGGGCCGCCGCTCGCCTGCTGAACGAGGAAGATGGCCTTGAGGTACTGGTCGGCCGAGTTCATGCGAACCACCCCGTGGTGAGTGTGAGCACGCTAGACGCATGCGTCCAGCGACGGTTCATTCGCGTCCCTCCATGAGTTCGGCGACTTCTTCGACGCCGGCGGCTTCGTCCTCGCGGATGTCGCGGAGGACGGAGAGGAGTTCGCCGCGGTCGACGGCGAATTCGGCGTCGGACGCTTCGACGGCGTCGATGAGGTCGTCGTAGAACTTGTACGCGGTCTCTTCGCCGTTGAGCTGGTCGTAGAGCACGTCGTCGAATCCCTCCGGGCCGTCCTGTGAGTATTTCTCGCCGACGAGCGCTTCGACCGTCTCCGGGTCGACGCTCTCGGCGTTCAGCTGCTCGATGAGCGCTTCGAGGCGGTGGCGGTGCGCCGCCGACTCCTCGCGCGCCTCCGAGAGGAGCTCCTCGATGGCGTCGTCGCGCTCCGCGGCGGGGAGGCGCTGGTAGTTCCGGTGTGCGCGCACCTCGACGACTTCTTCGAGCACGACGCCTATCTGGAGGAGTCGTGCGAGCTGGGCGTCCGACTCGACCGACGCGGCCCCCACGCTCACGCTCGGCCACCTCCGGCGGGTCGCCCGCCGGCGACCCCGTGCGTCGGCCGGGCGGGTTCGACGGACCGACCGGTTCCTCGTCCGCAGTTCATACACTTGTCTCGGAGAGTCGAACGCTTAAACGGTTCCCTCCGCGCCGACCGCCGAGAGCCCGCGATGGCCGTTGACGTCGACCGAAGCTCGTCGCCGACGACGAACGGGACCGACGTCAACGGAAACCGGCGACGCCGCGGCTGCGTACAGTGACTGATAAAAACGGAGCGCGTCGAAACAGAGCGAACGGAAAGAGGAGAGACAGCCGCGAGCGCTACTGGTGGAGGCGCTCGTGGATGCGCTCTTGGAGGTCGTCGCGGAGTTCGTCGACTTCGACCTCGTCGAGGACGGGGACGAAGAAGCCCTCGACGAGCATGTTCTTCGCCGTCCCTTCGGGGATGGCGCGCCCCTCCATGTAGAAGAGGTCCTCCTGGTCGATCTGGCCGACCGTGGCGGAGTGGGAGGCCTCGGTGTCGTGGTTGTTGATGATGAGCTTCGGGGAGGCGTCGGCCTCGCTCTCATCACTGAGCATGAGGGTGTTCTCTCGCTGGTAGGAGGAAGTGTCCCACGCCATCTCGCCGACGTCCTGCACGCCCTCGTAGACCGAGCGCGCCTCGTCGTCGATGACGCCGCGCGTCACGAGGTCGGCGGTCGTGTGCTCGGCGCGGTGCCAGACCTTCGAGTCGAGGTCGAAGTGCTGGTCGTCGTGGCCGAAGAACGCGCCGACGATCTTCGTCTCCGAGGACTCCCCCTCGAGGAGCGTGGAGACGGCGGTCTTCGTGAGTCGGCTGCCGAGGTTGCCCTCGATCCAGTTCACGGTCGCGTACGTGTCCGTCACGCCGCGCTTCATCGTGAAGTTGTACGTGGACTGGTCGAAGTCCTGCAGGCTCCCGTACTGGATGTACGAGTTCTCGCCCGCGACGGCCTCGACGATACCCGAGTAGTACCGGTTCTCGGCGTCGACCTCGTCGCTCGCGGTTTCACCGCTCGCACTTCCCGAGGCGCGTCGCACCTCGTCGCCGGTGTCCTGCCGCTCCAGAATGGTGACGGACGCGCTCGTGTCCGTGACGACGAGCGTGTAGTTGAACAGCGACTGACCGTTCATCGTCGTCCGGATCTTCACGTCCTCCGCGTCCGTACTACTGGGGACGTAGACGAGCGTGCCGGTGGTGAAGAGCGCGGTCGAGAGCGCCGTCAGGCGGTTCTCGTCGGGCGCGATGACGCTCCCGAAGTGCTCCTCAACTATTTCGGAGAGGTCGGCGTCGTTGAACGCCTCGTGGAACGGCACGACCGTCGCCTGGTCGTCGCCCTCCCACTCTTTCTCTTCTGTTTGGTCGAACGGCTCGACGAGCGAGTCGTAGTCGAGGTCCTCGAGGTCCGTCCACTTCCGCCCGGGCGTCTGAATGACGCTCGGGTAGTCGAGGTCATCGAGCTGGTCGAGCGCGTCGAGACGCGTCTCCAGAAGCCACTCCGGCTCGCCGCGCTCCTCGCTGATGCGGCGAACGGTCTCCTCGTCGACGCCCGCGCTGAAGGTTTTCGCCTCGCTCATCCGAGACTCCCCTCCATCTCCAGTTCGATGAGGCGGTTCAGCTCGACCGCGTACTCGATCGGGAGCTCTTCCGTGATCGGCTCGATGAAGCCGGCGACGATCATCTGCTTCGCGTCGTCGTCGTCCAGTCCGCGCGACTGGAGGTAGAAGACGTCCTCGTCGCCGATTTTACCCACAGTGGCCTCGTGGGCGACGTCGACTTTGGACTCGTTGATCTCCATGTACGGCATCGTGTCCGACGTCGACTCGTTGTCGAACATGAGCGCGTCACACTCGACGCTCGTGCTGGAGTTCTCCGCGCCGTCCGCGATGTGGACGAGACCGCGGTAGTTCGTCCGGCCGCCGTCCTTACTGATGGACTTGGACTCGATGGTGGACTTCGTCTCCGGGGCGTTGTGGTAGACTTTCGCGCCGGTGTCGATGTCCTGCCCGTCGCCCGCGAAGGCGATGGTGATGTGGTTGTCCGTCGCGCCCCGGCCCTTCAGGATACTGCAGGGGTAGAGCATCGTCGCCTTCGACCCCATGCTGCCGGAGACCCACTCCATCGTCCCGTTCGATTCGACGATGGCGCGCTTCGTGTTGAGGTTGAACGTGTTCTTCGACCAGTTCTGGACGGTCGAATACTGAACGTGGGCGTCCTCCTTCACGAAGACTTCCACGCCGCCGCTGTGGAGGTTGTGCGTGCCGTACTTCGGCGCGCTACAGCCTTCGATGTAGTGGACTTCGCTGCCTTCCTCGGCGATGATGAGGGTGTGCTCGAACTGGCCCATCCCCTCGGAGTTCATCCGGAAGTAGGCCTGCACGGGCATGTTCACCGTCACGTCCTCGGGGACGTAGACGAACGAACCGCCGGACCAGACCGCGCCGTGGAGCGCCGCGAACTTGTTGTCGCTCGGCGGGACGCACTTCGTCATGAAGTGCTCCTTAACGATTTCCTCGTGCTCCTGGACGGCCTCGTCCATGTTGCAGAAGATGACGCCCTTCTCCTCCCAGCGCTCCTGCATGTTCTGGTAGACGACCTCGGACTCGTACTGCGCGCCGACGCCCGAGAGCGCCTTCCGCTCCGCCTCGGGAATCCCGAGTTTCTCGAAGGTGTCCTGGATGTCCTCAGGGAGGTCGTCCCAGGACTCCGCGCCGCTGCGCTGGTCGACGTCCGGCCGGATGTACGGCACGATCTCCTCGACGTCGAGCTCGGACAGGTCCGGCTGGCCCGGCCAGTCCGTCGGCATCGGCATCTTCTGGTACTGCTTGAGCGCGCGAAGGCGGCGCTCCAGCATCCACTCCGGTTCGTCTTTGTCCTCGGAGATGAGACGAATCGTCTCCTCCGTCAGGCCCTTCCCGGACGTGAACGCCGAGCTCTCCTCCTTCTTGAACTCGAAGCGCTTCTCCGTGTCTGTGTCTTTTAGGTGGTCTTCTGAACTCATAGTGGTGTACTCTCGTTAGGCCGCGTTGTAGACCTGGTCGCGCACCCAGTCGTACCCCTTGTCTTCGAGCTCCTCGGCGAGCTCGGGACCGCCCTCTTTGACGATCTCGCCGTCGAGCATGATGTGGACGGTGTCGGGTTCGATGTAGTCGAGGATGCGCTGGTAGTGCGTGATCTGGAGGACGCCGGTGCCCTGCTCGTCGCGGAGGGCGTTGACGCCGTTCGCGACGTCCTGGAGGCGGTCGATGTCCAGCCCGGAGTCGATCTCGTCGAGCACCGCGATGGCGGGCTCGAGGATGGCGGCCTGCAGGACCTCGTTCTGCTTCTTCTCACCGCCGGAGAAGCCCGCGTTCAGGTAGCGCTGTGCGAACTTCTCGTCCATGTCGAGGAGCTCCATCTTCTCCTTCAGGAGCTGCTGGAACTCGGCGACGCCGACCTCGCCCTCGTCGTAGTCGCCTTCCATCGGACTCGTGTCGTAGCCCGCTTCCTCTTCTTCTTCGTCGTCGTCGTCCTCGCCGAAGAGGAGCTCTTCGCGCTCCTCGATCTTCGCGTTCAGCGCGGTGCGGAGGAAGTTCGTCATCGTGACGCCCTCGATCTCCGCCGGATACTGGAACGCGAGGAACACGCCGAGCGCCGCGCGCTCGTTCGGCTCCAGGTCGAGGAGGTCCCACGTGCGCGCGTCGTCGGGGATTTCGTCGACGTCACCGAAGTCGTCGTCGTCGAGGTGCAGGAGGACCTCGCCCTCCGTGACCTCGTACGCCGGGTGGCCCGCGATAATCTTCGACGTCGTGGACTTCCCGCTCCCGTTCGGCCCCATCAGGGCGTGGATTTCGCCCGAAGCGACCTCGAGGTCGACGCCGTTGAGGATCTTCTCCCCTTCTTCCGCTACTTCCGCGTGGACGTTCTTCAGCTCTAGCGTAGCCATTGATTAGGTCATCCGAAACCTAGCGGTTGAGGGGGATAATGGTTACGCATCGACCCCCACGTCTTCGACCTCTAGAAAAATTATTTTGCTGTACGGAAACACGGTGCCGCCTCCGGAGGCGGCGTGGAGAGAACTGCTGGCTCCGCAACGACGAAGCCGCGCGCGTCCGTCCACCCAGCCATGACCGACCAGTCACGGCCGCTCGCGGACCACGCCGCCATCGTCACCGGTGCCAGCTCCGGCATCGGCGAAGCCACCGCCCACGCGCTCGCCGCCGACGGCGCGAACGTCGTCCTCGCCGCCCGCAGCGAGGACGCACTCGAAGCCATCGCCGACGACATCACCGACGAGTACGCCGTCGACGCCCGCGTCGTCCCCACCGACGTCACCGACGTCGACCAGGTCGAAGCCCTCGTCGACGCCACCGTCGACGAGTTCGGCGGCCTCGACGTCCTCGTCAACAACGCCGGCCTCGGCCGCGGCAGCGACGTCCCCGGCCTCACCGACGAACAGTACGGCCAGATGATGCGCGTGAACTGCGACGGCATGTTCTATACCACGCGCGCCGCCCTCCCCCACCTCACCGAGTCCGAGGGGAACCTCGTCTTCGTCGGGAGCTTCGCCGGCCAGTACCCGCGTCCCTCGAACCCCGTCTACGCCGCGACGAAGTGGTGGACGCGCGGGTTCGCCCACTCCGTCGAAGCCGCCCACGGCGACGACGGCGTCGCCGTCACCGTCGTCAACCCCAGCGAGGTCAGAACGAAGTTCGGGAGCGAGGACGGCACCGCCTTCGACGAAGCCTTCGAACCCGGCGACGTCAGTGAGCCAGAGGAGGTCGCCGACGCCATCGCCTTCGCCGCCCGACAGACCGCCCCCACCACGACGAGCGAAATCGACGTCTACCGCCGCGACAAGTTCAGCGGCTTCTAGAAGAACTCAGGGAGGTTTACGCGACTTCAGGCGGCTTCAGACAGCTTCGAATCGGTCTGTCCCCACAGCTACATGAAGTTGCCGAGCCCGGTCTGGGTCTGTCCGCTCCGCACTTCCTCCCAAGAGACCCCGAGGGCTTCGATGACGCGTTCGATGGGGCCTTTCAGGGTCTTGTCGAGCATCTTGTCCCAGTCGATTTCGAACGCGTCGGGGAGCTGGTCGGCGTACTCGTAGCAGATGACGTCGGGGTCGCGTTTGAACTCGAGGTAGAGCGGGTCCTCCTGGAGCTCCGGGCGTTCGTCTTCGACGCGCCGCCAGAACTCGGGGTGGACCTTCTTCAGGTAGAGGCGCTTCGGCTTCGACCCGCGCTGGAAGTTCGTGCCGAGGAGGAGGTTCGCGTACTTCGCGCCGCGGACCTGCGCGGTGTCCGTATCGTAGTTGTCGAGGCGCTTCCCGATACCCCCCGGAATACCGACGTCGTCGAGGTCGACGTCCCCGGACTGGAAGCGCTCGATGACGTCGTGCACGTACTCCTTCACGTTCTCCGTGTCCTCGCCGTGTACGATTTTCTCGATGACCTCCTTCTGGACTTCCTTCGTGATCGGCGCGATGTCCGAGCGCTTGTACTCGAAGCCAGTGATGTCGATGTCGTCGACGTCCTTCCCCTCCTTCCAGACGATGTGGCCCGCGTAGCGCTTCTTCTTCCCCGCCTGGAAGAACCGCCGGTAGAGTTTCTCTAACTCGATCTGGAAGCGGTGGTCGTCGGCGTTGAGCTCCTCTTTCGCGAACGCGTCGTAGCGGCCGTTGATGTGCTCCTCGATGTCGAAGGACGTCTCGATGGCCTCCTCCTTCGAAAAGTCGTGTCCGAGTTCCAACATGACGGAGTCCGTATCGCCGTAGGCGACCTCGTGGCCGACCTCGTTGGCGGCGGTCTCGGTGAACTGGATGACGTCGCGGCCGGTGGCGGTGACGGCGGCACCCATCTCCTTGTCGTAGAGGCGGAACCGCTCCCAGCCGAGCACGCCGTACAGCGAGTTCATGATGACCTTCACTGCGGCTTGCTGGCGGTCGTAGCGCTCGTAGGCCTGACTGCCGGGAGCGTTCTCGTTCCGCAGGCTCTTCTTCTCCTCGCGCTCGCTGAGCGTCTCGTCGATGATCTCGCGGATGATGCCCGCCGGCTCCTGCCGGAAGTGCGTGCCGTTCGGCGCGCGGAAGGTGTCGCCGTCGTAGGCGTCGGGGTCGACCTTCGTCTCCGGCGACGCGTTGATGGTCACCATGCACATCGGGTAGAGGCTCTTCAGGTCGAGCACGGTGACGTTCTCCTTGACGCCGGTAATCGGTTCGAAGACCGCACCGCCCTCGTAGTCCTCCGACTCCTGTTGGCCCTTCGAGGGGAGGACGAAGTGGCCGAAGGCCTTGTGGAGGACGTACATGTCGACGGCGTCGCCCGGGGTCGTCGCGTCTTCGAGCTTGCAGCCGACGAAGGACGCGACCTCCTCCCAGAACGGGATGACTTCCTGTTTCTCGTCGATTTCGACGCAGAGTTCGACGTCGCGAACGTTGTACTCGAGGAGTCGTGTCGGGTCGTCCTCCCAGAGGTCGCCGATGTCACCGGTGTATCGTTCTTTCCCGACGCCGAGTTCGGTCTCGGCGACGGCGTCCAATCGGTAGGAGTCGAGCTCGGAGAACTGCGTGCGCTGGTAGGCGTAGAGGAGGTCGAAGACCACGCGGCCCTTCACGTTCGGGCCGCCCCAGCCGCCCGTCCAGACCTCCTCGACTCGCGAGAGCCGGTCGTAGTCGAGGCCGAGGACGTCGAGGCGGTCGATGAAGTAGGGCGCGTCGAAGTCCTCGAAGTTCCAGCCAGTGAGGACGTCCGGGTCCGTCTCCTGGATGTAGTCGACGAAGGCTTCGAGCATGGCTTCCTCCTCGTCGAAGACGCGGACGTCGACGGTGGCGTCGGCGCTCTCGTCGAGGAGCGCGTAGTCCACGAGCTCCTCGGGGGGTTCGGTGTCGCCGGCGGGGGCGTCGAAGAGCCACGCGACGTACTCGTCGCGGTAGGAGTCGTGGCTCGTGAGGCAGACGATGGGCTCCTCGCCGTCTTCGGGGAAGCCGTTGCGGTCGTCGACTTCGATGTCGAAGGTGTTGACGCGGAGGTTCGCCTCGGCTTCGACGGCTTCGAGCTCTTCGTGGTGGACGACGAGCGCGCCGTCGTCGTCGCGGCGCTCGGGGACGCGGACGCCGCTGTTGATGTCCTTGTCGATGAGGAGGCGGTTCGGGAAGAGGATGTCCGCCTCGTAGTGGTCGAACTCGTCGCGGATGTTCCCGACGTCGCGCGGCGTGCGGCCGTAGATGCGCGTGAGGGCCTCGCCGCGGATGGACTCGTAGCCCTCCTCGGTCCCGGTGATGACGTTCTTCGCGAGTTTCTCCTCGGTGAGGGAGTCGGTGGGTGCGTAGAAGTACGGGCGGAACCCGATGACTTTGACGTGTTCGGGGGTGTCGTCGGCGCGCCGGCCGAAGACGTGGACGACGGGGCGTTCGCGTTCGTCGTAGCCCTCGACGGTGTAGTCGACCTGGGTGACGGCGAGGTCGAGCGTCGAATCGATCTCGGGGAGCGCGCCGGCGTCGGCGTCCAGGACCTCGCTGACGTCCGGGGTCTCGTCCCCGGCGACCGCCGCCGCCTCCTGGTCGGGGCGGTCCGTGAAGTCCGTGAGGCTGGTGTTCGGCATTACCAGTGCCTCAGTCCTCCCGGGCAAAAAGCCCGCGCATCCCGCGAGAGTGAAGCGAAGTCCGACTGGGGGAAACCCTCTTATACTTGGTAACACGTAGCACAATTCGAGGTGTCAGAAGTGTCCGACCGCGCAACGGCAGACGACGAAGCGAGCCGGAACAACGTGGCCCAACTCCCGGAGGCCGACGATGCCCCGGACGTCGAGGCCTACGAGACGGAAGGAGGCGTCGTACTCTATGACGCGGACAACCCGCTCGCCTGGCTCAAGGCGAGCAACGCCGTCGCGCTGGTCGAAAGCCGATAGTAACGCCTAACTACCGCGCCATCCGCTTTTCTCGCGTGCCGTCCCCGCTCGACATCCTCGACCAGTCGCCGAGCGACGACGAGGACGAATCCGACCCCGACCAGCCGGGGCTCGCCGACATCGACCCCGTGATTCGTCGCGCGTTCGTCAAGCTCGTCCTCGTCATCAACGTCGGCGCGCTCGCCGCCGCGCTCGGCGTCCTCTTCCTCGTGTTCCGCGGGAACTACGTCTACGCCGCCGCCATCGGCGTCCCCGGGTTCGCGCTCCTCGCCTACGCCGCCTACGAGTACCGACGCGTCACCGACTACCGCGACGACCGGGACTAACGCGACACCCCTAACTCCGCGAACCACGAAGAACGGGTATGCAGACGGTCGAGGCCGCCGACGGGACGACCTACGTGCTGGAGAAGCGCTCCGGGGAGAGCAGTCGCGTCCGCGACCCCCGAACCGGCGAGACGACGACCCTCCCGAACGATTCGCTGGACTTCTCGGCGACCGACGACCCCCTCGAAGCCGCCGCCGACGCCGTCGACGCCGACGTCCGCGCCGTCCTCGCCGCCGCCGGGAACGACCGCGCGCTCGGCCTCCTCGTCACCCTCCACCACCAGGGCCCGACGGGCGTCCGCCGCCTCCTCGACGAGACGACGTGCTGTGAGAGCGACCTCCTCGGCCTCGTCACCGGCCTCCGCGCCGCCGGCCTCCTCACCCCAGCGGACACCGAAACCGGCGAAGGCTACGCCCTCACCGAACAGGGCGAACGCGGCGTCGAGAACCTCCTCGCCGTCGACGGCGAACGGTAAGCGTCAGTCGTCGTCGGCCGGTCCCGCGTCGAGCACCGACCCAACGCCTTCCTCCACAGTCGAGCGGTTCGTCGTCGAGTCCTTCGTGACGTGCAGGAGGTCGTCCGCCGCGCCGACGAGCTCCTGGTCGTGGCTGACGACGACGATCTGTTCGACGCCGACGCGCCGCATCGACTCCACGAGCTCGACGAGCTGGCCGACGTGCCCGGAGTCGAGGAAGACCGTCGGCTCGTCGAGGATGAGCGGCGGCATCGGCGCGGCCCCCTCGATGCCTTCCGCGAGCAGCCGGTAGACCGCACAGCGGAGGCTGAGGTTGAAGAGCGCACGCTCCCCGCCCGAGAGCTGCTCGGGGTTCAGCTCCTCGCCGTCCTTCTGATAGACCGTCAGCTCGTACGTCCCCGACAGCGCGATGCGGTCGTAGGAGTCGTTCCGGTAGACGAGGTCGAACGTCTCGTTCAGCAGGCGTTCGAGCTTCTGGACGTTCCGCTGCCGGAGCTCCGCCCGCAGGTCGCCGTACATCGACTCGAGGTCCTGTGACTCCGCGTGGAGCGACTCGAGACGCTCGACGCGCTCGGCCACCTCGTCGCGCTCCTCCCGGAGGTCCTCGAGGTCCTCGATGGCGTTCTCGACCGCGCCGACCTGCCCCCGGAGGGCGTCCCGTTCCTCGCGGAGGTCGTCGAGCTTCGGCCCGACCTTCTCCAGGTAGTCCTCGGCCTTCTGGAGGTTCTCCCTGGCGTTCTCGACGGCGTCGCCGTCGACCTCCGCTTCGAGTTTCGACTTGCGCTCCCGGAGGTCGGCGAGCGTGTCGCGGCGCTCCTCGTTCTGCTCAGCGAGCGTCTCTGCGCGCTCTGCGGCGCGCTCGGCCTGCTCGCGCGCTCGCTCGGCCGCGTCGAGCGCGTCCCCGAGGTCGGCGAGCGTCTCCATCCGCGCCTTGAGCGCGGACGCCTCCGCGTTCTTCGCGGCGAGGTCCTCGCGCGCTTCCTCTGCGTGCTCGCGCGCGTCGACGGCGGCCTCGCGGGCCTCCTCGGCCTCCGCGTCGAGCTCCGCGGCGTCCTCGCGGCGCGCCTCCGCCTCAGCGCGTTTCTCGTCTACCGTCTCCGCCCGGTCGTCGAGGAGTTCTCCGAGCGAGTCCACCCGCGATTCGAGCTCTCGGACCTCGCTCTCCACCGAGACGAGCTCCTCGGCGCGTTCGAGGCGTTCTTCCACCGTCTCCCTCTCCGCCGTCACCGACTCCAGCGTCGCCTCGTGCTCCGCGACCGTCGCCTCGTACTCCGCTAAGTCGGTGACGTGCGGCGACCCCTCCACGTCTTGCCCGCACTCCGGGCACTTCCCCTCGTCGAGGAGTTCCTTCGCCTCCTCGACCCGCGAGCGCGCCGTCGCGAGCTCCTCGCGAACCGCGGTTTCGCGCTCCCGGACGCCCGCGAGCTCCGCCTTCAGTTCGTCGCGGCGCGCCCCGGCCTCGCCGAACGCGACGGGCGTGTCGTCGAACGCCGCGCGCTTCGCCGCCGCTTCCGCTTCGAGTTCCTCGAGGCGCTCGCGGTCCTCCGCGAGTTCCTGCTCCAGCTCGTCCGCTTCCTCGGCGAGGGCGTCCGCCTCCTCGCGCGCCGATGCCGCCCGCTCTTCCAGCGCCGCCGCTTCCTCCTCGCGGGACTCCGCGCGCGTTCCGTGCTCGCTCGCCGACTGCCCGAGCTCTTGAACGGCCGACTGCAACGCCTCGCGCTCCGCTCGGAGTTCCTCGCGCTGCGCGGCGACGGCGTCCGCGTCGGCGTCCTCGACGTCGACCTCCGCGAGCAGCGTCTCCGCGGTCTCCTCGTGCTCGTCGGCGGTCTCACGGTGCTCGCGCGCCTCGCTCTCGAGGTCGTCGCGCTCGCGCTCCGTCGCCGCGATCTTCTCGCGGAGGTCCGTGATTCGCTCCTCGACGTCGTCGAGTTCCGCGCGCTTCTCCTCGTACGCGTCCAGCGTGTCCTCCGCGGACTCCTTCGTCCGGCGCGCGCTCTCCCGGTTCTCCTCGAACCGCTCGATGTCGTCCTCGACCTCCGAGAGCTCCGTCTCCAGCGCGTTCTTCCGCGCGTGGAGGTCCCGGTCCTCGCGCTCCTCGACTTTCCGCTCCTTCTCCTCCAGAACCGCGCGCTGGCTGTCGAGCACGTCCTCGACGGCGAGCCGCGCGTCGCCCGCCCGGCCGCGGTACTCCTCCAGCTTCCCGAGTTGCAGGAGGTCGTCGATCATGTCCTGGCGGTCGCCGGGACTGGCGTCGATGAGCTTGTTCACCTCGCCCTGCCGGACGTACGCGCAGTTCACGAACGCCTCCGCGTCCATCCGCAGGAGCTCCGCGACCGTCGCCTCGACGTCCTGCACGCCGTCGATACTTCCGTCAGGCGTCTCCAGCACGCAGTCCGGCGTCGACGCCCGCCCGGACGACACGCGGACGCGCCGGCGGAGGTGGTAGTCCTCGCCGGCGTGCGTGAACCAGAGTTCGATCTCGGCGTCGTCAGCGCCGATAGTGACGATTTCCTCGAGCGTTCGGTCGAGCGCGCTCGCGCCGTAGAGCGCGAAGAAGCAGGCTTCGAGGAGGCTCGACTTCCCGCTCCCGTTCACGCCGTGAATCACCGTCACGCCGCGGTCGAGCGTCACGTCCGCGTCCGCGAAACACTTGAAGTTCGACAGCCGAACCCGCTCGAACTTCATAGGAAGTCACCCATCGTCGTCACGTCGTCAGCACGCGACTCGCCCTCCGCCGACTCATCGGGACCTGTCTCGTCGGGACTTGCTTCATGGGGAGTTGTCTCGTCGGAACTCGTCGCCTCTTCGTTGTCGCTCACCGTTTCCTCGGCGTCGGCGTCAGTCTGGTCAGCGTCGTCACGTCCATCGTCGCGGTCGTCGGGTTCGGCGTGTTCGTCCGTCTCGCGGCGTTCGTCGATCTCGGCGTCAGTTTCTTCGCCGGGGTCCGCGCGGTCGAACGCGCCGGGGTCGTCGGCGACGAGGGCTTTCACGCGGTCTTTGACGGTGTCGCGGACGTTCGAGTCGGCGACTTTCGACTCGCGGACGGTCTCGTCGATGCCGCGCGCGGCGGGGCTGAGGTCGAGGTCGCGGACGCGCTCCCTGACGGCGTCGTCGGGGTCGGCGAAGGAGACTTCGACGTCGTCGGTCTCGTCGAACTCGCGGCGGTCGTTGACGCGGGTGACGAGCGCGCCGAGGTCGTCGCCGAGCGTCTCGACTTCCGCGGGCGTGACGGTGCTGCCCTCGCCTTCGATGGTGACGACGACGACGGCGTCTTCGAGGTCGTGTTCGCGGACGCGGTCGCGGACGAACTCCGTGCCCTCGTCGCCGGCGAGGTCGAGGTCGACGAAGACGAAGTCGCGGGTGTCGAGGCCGCGCCGCGAGATGTTCGTCTCCTCGGCGAACTCGACGATGTTGTAGCCGCGGGGGTCGCGTTCGCTCGCGCTCGCGCGCTCGGTCGACCCGCAGTAGGTCGCCCACGTCCCCGCGATGTCCACCGTGTCGGCGGCGTGGTTGTCGCCGAGGAGGACGGCGTCGAAGTCGACGTTCGTCTCGTCGAGGATGGCTTCGAGGTCCCAGTCGCCGTGGGGGAACGGCTGGAAGAGGCCGTGGGAGACGAGCGCGGCGTGTTCGGTTTCGGGGTCGGCGAACTGGTAGTCGAGTTGGGGGCGTTTGGATTCGGGGACGTAGTCGAGGCCGTAGAAGGTGGTGTCGCCGACGACGCGGCCGGTGGCGTCGAGGCGTTCGGCGAGGTCGAGCGTCTGGAAGAGGTCGAGCCACTGGGCGTCCCGCGTGCCCTCGTGGTTGCCGACGACAGCTAAGAAGGGGATGTCGGCGTCGGCGAGCGGGCGGAGGACGTCGATGGTGCCGAGGAGGTCTCGGAGGCCGGGGCGGCGGTCGTGGAAGAGGTCGCCGGCGTGGACGACGGCGTCGACGTCGTCGGCGATGGCGTCGTCGACGACGGCGCGGAAGGCGTCGAGGAAGTCCCGTCGGCGCTCGGCCGAGTGGTACTGGCGATACCCGACGTGCGTATCGCCCGTGTGGATAACCCGCGTCATTAACTACTGGTCCTTGTTCGCTCTCCGATAAAGGTTCGACGCTCCGGGGGCACGTAGTGGGTCGAAGGCCACGTGCTCCGGAGCCTGACGGGGGAGAACAGAAGGCGGACGCAGGACGGGTGTGGGATCAGCGGGGTTGTCGGGGTCAGACGTCGAGGGTGTAGAGGCGTTTGCGGGCGTCGGTGAACGAGAAGCGGGATTCGACGACGTCGGCGTCCTCCAGGCGGTTGAGGGCGTAGCGGACGGTGCGCGGGGGGAGGAGGGTCTCGTCGGCGAGTTCGCTCTGCGTGAGGGTGTCGTTGTATTCGAGGACTTTGGCGACGAGTTTGGCGCTCGGGGGGAGGTCGCGGACGCGTTCGAGCGTGTCTGCTTCGGCGTGCTGGATGGCGCTCATACCACACACGAGGGAATACCAGATAATAATATTTGTGCTTCTTCTCTATAACCATCGCGCATCGGATTCGGCGTGGTAATGTGGTGGACCCGAAGTCATTTAAGAGTCTGAGACCTAGCCGAGGTGATGACTGACACCGTCGACGACGTCGAGATGCCCTACGAGGAGGGCGCTCCCCAGCAGGAGCAGATCGAGACCCTGCAGGAGGAACTCGACGCGCTCGAGCGGGAGAACGAGGAGATGCGGGACAAGCTCCTCGACGCGAACGCCGAGAACAACAAGTACCAGCAGAAGCTCGAACGGCTCTCCCACGAGAACAAGAAGCTCAAACAGTCCCCGCTGTTCGTCGCGACCGTTCAGGAGCTCAACGAGAACGGCGCGATTATCAAACAGCACGGGAACAACCAGGAAGCCCTCACCGAGGTCACCCCGGAGATGCGCGAGGGCCTCGAACCGGGCTCGCGCGTCGCGGTGAACAACTCGCTCTCCGTCGTCAAACAGCTCGACGACGAGGCGGACGTCCGCGCTCGCGTGATGCAGGTCGAGGAGTCGCCCGACGTCGGCTACGAGGACATCGGCGGCCTCGACGACCAGCTCCGCGAAGTCCGCGAGACCGTGGAGCTCCCGATGGAGAACCCCGACATCTTCGACGACGTCGGCATTCGCCCGCCGAGCGGCGTGCTTCTCCACGGACCGCCGGGCACCGGGAAGACGATGATGGCGAAGGCCGTCGCCGCGCAGACCGACGCGACCTTCATCAAGATGGCCGGCAGCGAGCTCGTCCACAAGTTCATCGGCGAAGGCGCGAAGCTCGTCCGCGACCTCTTCCAGGTCGCCCGCGACCACGAGCCCGCCGTCGTCTTCATCGACGAGATCGACGCCATCGCCTCCAAGCGCACGGACTCGAAGACCTCCGGCGACGCCGAGGTCCAGCGCACGATGATGCAGCTCCTCTCCGAGATGGACGGCTTCGACGAGCGCGGCGACATCCGCATCATCGCGGCGACGAACCGCTTCGACATGCTCGACCGCGCCATCCTCCGCCCCGGCCGCTTCGACCGCCTCATCGAAGTCCCCAAGCCCAACGAGGAAGGCCGCGAGCTCATCTTCGAGATCCACACGCGCAACATGAACGTCGCCGACGACGTCGACTTCGCCCGCCTCGCCGAGGAGACGAACGAGCTCTCCGGCGCGGACGTCAAGGCGATCTGTACGGAAGCCGGGATGTACGCCATCCGCAACGACCGCACCCAGGTCACCATGGACGACTTCCGCCACGCCCGCGACAAACTCCAGCGCGACGAACCCGACGGCGAAGTCTCCAAGACCTTCGCCTGAAAGCCCTCGGCGCGCGCCCCTCGCCCCGTTTCATGTCCCTCCAGGGGCACCCCTACCGCTGTACAGACGACCGACAGATCGCCCGCCGCACGGCAAGCGAGACCTTCGGTCCCGTGGGCGCGACACGTTCTGCGTAGGTTCTCGAGAGAGCCTCCGACGACGCGCTCCCCGGCGATACTGTATCGCGCGTCCTTTGTCGACTGGCTTCCGCCGGCGAGGCCCGAGCGGGCCTCCGCCCGTCGAGTTCCGACACTGCTCCGCCACTGACCGCTCCACCGCTACCTGACGCCGGAGGTCTCGGCCGCGCGCTCTCGGCCACGGACCCGTCCTTCGATGTCTGGGTCCGCTGGCCTCACCGGCCTGATAGCGCGGAGCGCTCCTAGGCGAACCGCGGTCGACGCCACCGAAACGTTTAGTCTGGTGGCATGTCAGCCTGATAGCGTATGGACGGGTTCCGGGACGGCGTACACGGCTACCGCGACGTGGCGGACGAGTTGTTCGAGTACCTCCGGAGGTGTGCCGACCCCGAGCTGGCCGCCGCGAGAGACGCGAAGGACGCGCTCGACTCCCCCGAAGCGTTCGAAGCGCGTCGCGACAGCGTCCGCCGGGACTTCCTCGACGCCATCGGCGGGCTCCCGGACCGGCCGCGCTCTCTCGACGCGAAGGTGACGGGGACGCTCACCGGTGACGCCTACGCCGTCGAGCGCGTCGTCTTCGAGAGCCGACCCGACTTCCACGTCACGGCGAACTGCTACGCGCCCGCCGCCGACGGCCCCCATCCGGCGGTTCTCTTCCTCTGCGGGCACGTCCCGGAAGCGAAGGCCGACGCCCTCAACCAGCGGACCTGCGCAGAGCTCGCCTCGAACGGGGTCGTCGTCCTCGTCGTCGACTCGATCGCGCAGGGCGAGCGTACCCAGTACCCCGACGCGGACGCCCAAGACGTCCTCCGGGATTCGGGCGTCTACGGCCACGCTCACGCCGGCCAGCAGTGCCACTACGCCGGCGCGAACGTCGCGCGGTACCTGCTCCACGACGCCCGCTGCGGCTTCGACTACCTCGTCAACCGCGCGGACGTCGACGCGGAGCGGATTGCGGTCGCCGGGACCTCCAGCGGCGGCGTTCAGGCGGGCTACCTCGCCCTCGTCGACGACCGCGTCGCCGCGGCCCTCCTCTGTTGCTGTACCAGCACCCGCGCGGAGATGCTTCGCACCGGTATCTCACTGGACGACGAGCAGGTCCCCCACGGTGCGATCGCGAACGGGATCGGCTACGACGACTTCGTGACGGCGCTAGCGCCCCGTCCCGTCTGCGTCGGCGCTGCCGCTTCCGACTTCTTCCCCGTCGAAGGCGTCGAGGCGACTGTCGAACGCGCTCGCGAGGTCTACGACCTGTACGACGCCGAAGGAAACCTCGACCTCGTCGTCAGAGACGGCACGCACAGCGCCATCGCGGAGTTCGGTACGCCCGTCTACGAGTGGCTCTGCGACGCCCTCGACGCCGGCGACTACGAACCCATCGACGGTTTCCACCCCCGCGACGAGGCCGCACTCGACTGCACTCCCGGCGGCGATGTTCTCGACGCCTACCCGCACGAACGGACCGTCACGGACCTCGTCGCCGACGACCTCGTGCCCGACCAGACGAACGCACGAGGCGATGGCGGAACCGGGAGCGGCCACGAGACCGACGCGGCGGCCCTTCGAGAGCGCGTCACCGAAACGCTCGGGCTGGAACGGGACACCTGCGCGCGCCGACCGCGGTTCGTCACTCGCGAGGAGTCGGGCGGACTCGACGTCCGACGGGTGTTCTTCCGGACCGAGCACGACCCGGACATCACCGTCACGGGCCTGCTCGTCACAGCCTCGAACGCGGCGGGGGACGAGCGCGATGCCGGCGCGCCGGCAGTGGTGCTCTTCGAAGACGGTACCGAGGAGGCGGCGAACCGCGAGGGCGACGTTGCGTCGCTCGTGGCGGAGCACGGGACGGTGCTGGTCTTCGACCCGCGCGGCGTCGGCGCGGTACGGAACCGGGAACTCCCCGATACGTGGGTGACGGGCGACTACGACGACGTCTACGGGTCGGAGTACACGCTCTCCCGGGACGCGTCCTTCCTCGGTGAATCCCTCTTCGGGATGCGTGTCTTCGACGTCGGGCAGGCGGTCGCGTTCCTCCGTGAGGAGACCGGCTGCGAGGACGTGGCGCTCGTCGGTGAGGGCGTCGGCGCGTACCACGCGCTCTACGCGGCCGCCGCGGCGCGCAACGTCTCGGCGGTCGACCTCCGCGACCTCGGTCCGAGCTTCCGCGAGCGCGGGACAACCGCCGACCGCGCCGTCGACCCGCGTCTCGATGTCTACGACGTCCTCGACTGCGACGTCCCGGACGCGCTCGCCGCGCTCAGCGAGCGAGGAGTCGCCGTGCGACGCGACTGACGAGCGCGGCACCGCGAGACGCTAGCCAGTCCACGACGACCCGCCTCCGTTTCGAGTACTGTTCTCACGGAGGGAGAAGACCCATACCGGGGCGGCGGAAGTGGCGAGTATGAGCGAAGCATCGGCGGTGGAGCGGTCGGAGCGACCGGTGACGAAGGAGCGGCTCGTCGAGGACTTTCGGGCGCTCGGCGTCGAGGCCGGCGATACCCTGCTCGTGCATTCGTCGCTGCGCGCGCTGGGGTGGGTGCCGGGCGGCGCGCAGACCGTCGTCGACGCGCTCCAAGAGGCCGTGACCGCGGCTGGAACTATCGTGATGCCGACGCACACGTCGCACCTCTGTAGTCCGGAGGCGTGGTCGAACCCGCCGATTCCCGAGGCGTGGCTGGACGAGGTGCGGGCGTCGATGCCGGCGTTCGATCCGGTGAAGACGCCGACGCGCGGGATGGGCGCGGTCGTGGAGTGCTTCCGGCGTTATCCCGACGTGGTCCGGAGCGACCACCCGCAGTACTCGTTCGCGGCGTGGGGCGCAGACCGAGACGCAATCGTCGAGGGTCACGCGCTCGACGGCGGGCTCGGCGAGGCGTCGCCGCTCGCGCGCGTCTACGACCGGGACGGGCGGGTGTTGATGCTCGGCACGGACTACCAGACGTGCACGTCGCTCCACCTCGCGGAGGACCGCGCTGACTACGCGAAGGCGGAAACGACGGAGGAGGGGCCGGTTCGAGCGGACGGCGAGCGCGCGTGGGTCGAGTGGATCGACATCGAGCGGAGCACCGACGACTTCCCGGTGGTCGGCGGGGCGTTCGAGGCCGCACGACCGGACGCCGTCACCGAGGGAGAGGTCGGCGCGGGAGCGGGAAAGCTCGTCTCGCAGCGCGCGCTCGTGGAGTACGCGGCGGCGTGGTTCGGCGAGGAGCGCTGACTACTCGCGTTCGAGGCGCTCTTCGCGTTCTTCGAACTCCTCCGTGCTCAGGTCGCCGCGGCCGTAGGCCTCGCGGAGTTCGCGCATCGCCCGGTCGTCGGTCCCGCGGACGAGGACGACGACGAGGTAGACGAAGAGGGCGAGCAGGACGAGCGGCACGAGGACGAAGAAGAGACCGAGCACGCCGATTCCCGCGCCGCCCATCATCCCGCCGTAGCCCATCATTCCGCCGTAGCCCAGCATCCCGACCGGGACGAGGACGGCGACGACGAGCAGCGGGAGGGCGACGACGACGCCGAGGACGACGAGGAGGGCTTTCAGCCAGTCTTCCATACCGTCTAGAGAGTCGGGATGGGTGATAAATCTGAATCCCGGTCGCAGTTTAGAACGCGAGGAAGGCGAGGTAGGGGAGGAGGAAGAGGAGGACGGTGAGTCCGGCGAGGATGAGGAGGTAGGAGACAGCGGTCGCGCCGGCGGTGCGCCAGGAGGGGTGGTCGAAGTCGAGGGTGGCCATACGCGTCCTGTGGACGCGCGGGGCCTTAGTTGGACCGGAGGATGTCTTGCACGCGGCGGGGTTCGCCGGAGAGGTTCGGGTCTTTCTCGACGATCTGGAGGATTTCGTGGTCCGTGACGTCGACGTACTCCTTCTCGGTGGCGCGTTCGATGAGGTCGCGGTCGAGGCGGAACTCGGTGCCTTCGTAGACGACGTCGACGCCGTCGTCTTCGACGGAGAGAACGGTCATGTCACCCGGTAGGGGGCGAACAGACAAAAGTCGTGCGTCACGGGAGTTCCGGACCGGTCCGCATCGGCCACACATTTTATCAGTACTAAGGACATTGGAAAAAATATGCTTGGAGCCGACCCCCTCGACAAACTCGTCATCCCGGACGGGACGACGATGGAAGAACACCGCCTCGTGACTGACCGGGACGTCCTCGTCGGCGGCCAGTCCCGAGTCGAGTTCGGAATCCGCGGGAACAACATCCTCGCCGGCGAGCGCGTGGAGTTCGGCGGCGAAGTCGAAGCGGAAGGCGACGCCCGCCTCGACATGTGGACGACGGTCGACGGGAACGTCGTCGTCGGTCGGAACGCCTACCTCGGCGAGCGCGTCCTCGTCGACGGCCGCCTCGTCGTCGGCGGCGACCTCGACATCGGCGACGACGTCGACATCGACGAAGGCTTCGAAGCGAACGGCTGGATCGTCATCCGCAACCCCATGCCGACGGTCGTGTTCTTCATGGCCTACCTCGCCCACCTCCTCAAGATCGGCGCGGACGACGAAGCGAAAGAGCTCATCGAGGACCTCGCCGGCGACGAGGCCGACCACCCGATGCGCGTCCCGCGCAACGCCCACATCTCCGACGACGCCTGGCGCGTCTCCACCCCCGCCGTCATCGGCGACGAATGCCGGCTCCACGGCAACCTCCGCGCCCGCAACATCGAGGTCGGCGAGGACGGGAACATCTTCGGCAGCCTCCGCTCCCAGCAGGACATCCACATCGGCGCGGACACCAAAGTCCACGGCGACGTCACCACCCGCGGCGGCGACGTCACCATCGAAGAGGACGCCACCATCCTCGGAAACGTCGTCGGCGCGGACGTCGAAGTCCAGGAGGGCGGCCGCGTCCAGGGCCGCATCCGCGCGAACGGCGAAACCAACCTCTCCGCGTCCGCCCGCAGCGAAGCAGACTAACCCCTCGACGCACCACCCCGCTCGGCACGTCCGGCCGCGGCTCCCCCGGACGAACCACGCCCGCTCTCGCCGAACCCCACACTCGACCAGCCACCGGCACGCGAGCAGCCATCCCTCCTCGTCTGTCGAACCGGCTCGCATGCGTGTCTCTCCCCGTCTGCCGAACCGCCGAGTACCGAAACCACCTTTCCGGCGACGGCCCGAGAGGCGGATATGCTCTCTGTTGCGCTCGCGGGGAAACCGAACGCGGGCAAATCCACGTTCTACACCGCGGCCACCCAATCCGAAGTCGACGTCGCGAACTACCCCTTCACCACGATCGACGCGAACCGCGGCGTCACGCACGTCCGCACGGAGTGTCCGTGTCTCGCGCGCGAGGAGCGCTGCGGGCACGAGAACTGCCACGACGGGAAACGCTACGTCCCAGTGGAGCTCCTCGACGTCGCCGGTCTGGTGCCGGGCGCACACGAGGGGAAAGGCCTCGGGAATCAGTTCCTCGACGAGCTGACGAACGCGGACGTCATCCTCAACGTAGTGGACGCGTCGGGCGCGACGAACGAGAAGGGCGAGCCCGTGGAACCGGGGAGTCACGACCCCCTCGACGACGTCGACTTCATCGAAGAGGAGATGGACCTCTGGCTCGCGAGCATCATCAACCGGAACTGGGAGGGCGTCGAGCGCCAGTCGCGCAGCCCGGGCTTCGACATCGACGAGGCGCTCGCCGACCTCCTCACGGGCTTCGGCGCGACGGAGAACGACGTCGCCGTCTGCCTCCGCGGCATGGAGTACCCGGAGAACCCGCGGGCGTGGACTGACGAGCACCGCGAGACGCTCGCGCGCGCCATCCGCTCCCGGACGAAACCCATCGTCGTCGTCGCGAACAAGGTCGACGAGGCGTCCGAGGAGAACGTCACGCGCCTCCTCGAACTCGACAAACCCGTCGTCCCCGCGACCGCACAGGGCGAACTCGCGCTCCGCCGCGGCGCGGACGCCGGCGTCCTCGACTACGACCCCGGCGACGACTCCTTCGACGTGCTCGACGACCTCCCCGAGGACCGCGCCGCCGTCCTCGACGACCTCGCCGCGACGATGGACCGCTGGGGCGGCACCGGCATCCAGGCCGCCCTCGACGAAGCCGTCTACGGCCTCCTCGACCGGATCACCGCCTACCCCGTGCAGGACGCCTCGAAGTGGACGGACGGCACCGGAACCGTCCTCCCCGACGCCTTCCTCCTCCGCCGCGGCTCGACCCCCGTCGACCTCGCGTATGCTGTTCACTCCGACATCGGCGACGGCTACCTCCACGCCATCAACGCCCGCACAGGCCGGGATATCGGCGAAGACTACGAACTCGAAGACGGCGACGTCGTGAAAATCGTGAGCACCGCGAACTAACGACGCACGGTTCGCGCTGGCTCGCGGGTCGCTCTGCTCGCCGTTCGCCTTTTCCGCGGTTCTCGCTCGGCCGCTTCGCGCTGGCTCGCGTGTCGCTCCCTATCGGTCGCTCCCGCTCGCCTTGACGCGGTTCTCGCGCGAGTGCGACCGAGTGCGAGCAGGGAGGAACTCGTTCCGACCGTGCTCGCTCGGCCGCTTCGCGGCCTCGCTCCGAACCGCGTTCACTCCGAACTGCGTTACTCCTCGGAGTAGTCGGTTTCTTCGACGTGGCCGCGGAGCCAGTAGACGGCGTCGGCGACGTCGTTCGCGTCGGTTCCTCGCACTGTGATGCGGTTCGGGCGGTCGCCGGTCCCGGCGTAACTTCCCACCGTCACGTCGAAGCGTTCCTCGGCGTCGCTGGGGATGCTGCCGAGGTCGCCTTCGGGGGTGTCGGTCCAGATGGTTTCGGAGACGACGTCGCCTTCGAAGTCGTCGGCGACGCGTTCGAAGACGGCCCGCATCTCCGCGGGGACGCCGGGTGTGACGTAGACGGTTCCGGACGGCGGGCTGCCGGGGTCGCCGCCGACGACGTAGCCCGGAGAGAGCCCCTCGTCGTTCTCGACGACGCGCGCGCCCTCGGGGACGACTGCCCACGCGTCCGGGTCGATGTCGACGGCGTCGCGGCCGCGTTTCTCTCTGTACCGCCGCATGCGTTCTGCGATGCGGTCGCGGACGTCGGGGTCGACGGTGCGCTCGCGGCCGAGCGCGGCGGCGACGGCCTGCGTGGTGACGTCGTCGTGCGTGCCGCCGAGCCCGCCGGTGACGATGACGGCGTCGAACTCCTCGCGCCAGTCGCGGACGTAGGCCTCGATGACGTCCGGCTCGTCCGGGACGGCGAGGATGCGCGTGACGGTCGCGCCGCGCGCCGTGAGTTCGCGCGCGAGCCAGCTCGCGTTCGTGTTCTCCGTCGCTCCCGTCAGGAGTTCGTCGCCGACGGTGAGCAGCGCGATGTCCATACCGGAGCGAGTCGCGCCGGCCGTGTAAGCGTTCCCGATTCGACTACTCTCGCCGCCGGTAGACGCCGAGGGCGTGACTCGCCGCCATGCTCGGCAGGGTGAACGCGGGGAAGAAGAGGAAGCCGTAGAGGAAGAGTCCGAAGAGCGCGGGAACCCCGCCGGTGAGCGGCGTCGGCGGGTTCGCGCTGCCGATGCTCGTCGCGAGGACGACGCGGCCGTAGACGAGGAAGTACGCGAGGCCGACGAGCGGCCCGGTGACGAACCCGGCGGCCGCGCCGTCCAGCCACTCCCGGCCGGTGTTCCGAGAGAAGACGCCGGTGACGACGCCGGGGACGAAGACGACGGCGAGCGCGACCGGGATGGGGAGAGGGAGGGCGGTGACGGTGACGACGGCGACGACGCCCGCGAGCGCGGCGGCGACGATAGCGCGACGGTCCATACGTCCGTGTCGCGGCCGCGCGGGCTTCAGGGATTCGACTTCGCGCTACCGGACGGCCGCGGTCGCCTCCCGCATGACGTCGATGGCGGCCTCGATGTCGTCCATGCTGGCGGCGTAGGAGATGCGGGCGTAGCCCTCGCCCTGCGCGCCGAAGGCGTCACCGGGGACGACGACGACGTCGCGCGAGAGGACTTCGTCCACCCAGCCCTCGGGGACTTCGGGCATGACGTAGAACGCGCCCTGCGGGGAGGGGACGTCGAGACCCATGTCGCGGAGCGCGTCGACGAGCACGTCGCGGCGCGCCTCGAACTGCTCGACCATCTCCCCGACAGGCTCCTGAGGGCCGGAGAGCGCTTCCGCGGCGGCGTACTGGGCAGGAGCGGACGCGCAGGCCTGCACGTACTGGTGGACGCGGAGCATCCGCTCGATGCGTCGCGTGCTCCCGGTCACCCAGCCGAGCCGCCAGCCCGTCATCGAGTACGCCTTCGAGCAGGCGTTCACGAGCACGACGTTGTCGGTCTCCGCGAACTCCATCGGCGAGCGGTGTTCGCCCTCGTAGACGATGCGCTCGTAGACCTCGTCGGTGATGCAGAGGACGTCGTGTTCGTCGGCGATGCGCGCGAACTCACGCATGTCCGCTTCGGGGTTCACTGCGCCCGTCGGGTTCCCGGGCGAGTTCACGATGAAGACCGCCGTGTCGTCGGTGATGGCGGCTTCGACGTCCGCGGGGTCGAGCGTCAGGTCGTCGCGCAGCCCGACCGGGACCGGTTCGCCGCCCGCGAGATACGTGAGGTTCTGGTAGGCGACGAACCCGGGGTCGGGGATGATGACTTCGTCGCCCTCGTCGACGTGCGCCTCCATGGCGATGTGGAGTGCTTCGCTCCCGCCAGCGGTCGCGATGACGTCGTCCGGGTCGACGTCGAGGTCGTTGTCGCGCGCGTGCTTCGCCGCGATGGCCTCGCGGAGCTCCGGAATGCCCTTGTTGCCCGTGTAGGCGTCCGCCCTCCCGGACTCGACGGCGTCGACGGCCGCCTGCCGGGCGTTCGTCGGCGTCGGGAAGTCCGGCTGGCCGATGCCGAGGTTGATGGCGTCCGCGCTCGCCGACTCGAAGACCTTCCGGATGCCGCTGATGGAGATGGATTCGACGCGCTCCGAGAAATCCGTCATGCGCTAGAGGCCGCCGCGCGCGCCGATAAAGTTAGGGTTTGACGTAGGCGTAGCCGCCCGACTGGAGGCGGGTGAGCTCGCCGACGCCCGACGAGACGACGTCGACGCCGTCGGCGAGGTCGTCGGGCGTGAGGTCGTAGCGGTCGAGGGAGTTCGCGCACGCGAGAAAGTCGACTCGCCCGCCGAGGTCGGCGACGTCCTCGCGGTACTCGCCGCGCCGCAGGAGCGCGCGCACGCCGTCCCCGTTCGCCACGACCGCGACCGCGTCGACGCGAACCGTCTCGTCGCCGAGGAGGTTCCGCGCGTTCGACAGTGCGCGCGCCGCCCGGTCCGCGCTCCCGAGGTGGAAGACTGTCTGCATACGCACAGAGTCGCCGCCGAATCACGAAAACCCATCGCACACACCGAGGCGACAGTTGCCGCTACCTACGACGCGCCCGTGGTGGCGCGACCGAGCGTTTCCCGCCCGCAGCGCGTGATACCCGACTAATCCCGCGTCCTGCGACGTCACGTACCGTGGCTCGCTTCACCGTTATCTGGGAGGGAAAGGGCACGGAGAACAAACGACGAGTAATGACGAAGCAGACTCGTTCGACGCGGCGGCGATACCTCCAAGCGACCGGCGGCGCGCTCGGCGCGGCCGGCCTCACCGCCCTCGCCGGCTGTTCCGGTGGCGGCGGGAGCACGGAGTCCCTGAGCGTCGCGTACATGCCCATCTACCCCGACATGCAGCACTTCGTGATGGAGAAAGAGGGGTACTACGACGCGCTCGACGCCGACGTCGAGGCCACGGAGTTCTCCGACGGCCCGAGTATCGTGCAGGCGTACGCGACCGGCGACTACGACGTCGCGCTCTTCGGCGTCGTCCCGGCGATGATCGTCATCGACAAGACCGGGTTCGCGAAGGTCACCGCGGCGAACATCCAGAACGCGATGCAGATTCTCGCGCGCGACGAGTTCGCGGCGATGTACGACGAACAGGGGAAGGACGCCTTCGCCGCGTGGGAAGCCGAGAAGGGCGAGAAGTTCACGTTCGGCACGTTCCCGCCGGGCTCCGTCCCCGACATCCTCCTGCGGTACTGGCTGGAGCAGGAACTCGGCCTCGACCCGGGGAGCGACGTCAACATCGAGTCGCTCGGCGGCGCGGGGCCCGTCCGGCAGGCGCTCGCTGCCGGGAAAATCGACGGTACGTCCATCATGGAGCCCGTCCCGACCATCGCCAACGAGAAGGGGATGGGATACTCCAGCATCGCGTGGGCGGGCGACTTCATGCCCGGCCAGCCCGCCGCCGTCACGATGATGCACGACGACCTCCGGAACGACCGCCCCGAGCTCGCAAAATCCTTCCTCGAACAGCACAAGAAGGCGACCGCGTTCACCGAGAACAACCCAGATGCCGCGGCGAAGCACGCGAGCGACGTCATCGGCTCCGACGCCCTCCCCGTCGACCTCGCGCGGAAAGCGATGGACTCCCCGGCCTCGGACTTCATCTCGAACCCCCACCAGATCGAGTCCGGAACGGAGACGTTCGCGGCGTACGCGAACCGGCTCGGGAAGACGAGCACGGAGCTCTCGGTCGACCAGATATTCGACTACTCCCTCTACGATAGCGTGAGCGAATGAGCGAGCGTGGAACCGTCGGCGGGCGGGCCCCCGGCGTCGACCGCGGCGCGTCGACCACCCGACAGCGCGTCGCCCGCGGCGCTGCCGGCACCGTCGCGTTCCTCTGCGTCTGGTGGGCGGCGGCGACCCAGTTCCCCATCTATCTCCTCCCCGGTCCGGTGGAGGTCGCGACCGCGTTCGGCCGGCAGGTCGCGTCCACGGCGACCTACACCGTGCCGTTCACCGGAACGGACGTCGCGCTGTCAGCGGTCGTGACACACCTCCTGCAGAGCCTCCAGCACTACCTCCCGGGCCTCTTCATCGGCTCGACGCTCGGCGTCCTGCTCGGCGTGCTCGTCGGCTGGTTCGCGCTCGTCGACGACGCGCTCACGCCCGTCATCCGCGTTCTCCGGCCGATTCCGCCGCTCGCATGGGTCGCGTTCGCTATCGTCTGGTTCGGCATCGGCCACACCGGCGCGACCTTCATCGTCTCCATCGGCGCGTTCTGGATCACGTTCTACAACGCGCTGAGCGGCGTCGAGAGCGTCGACAGGGAAGTCCTCGAAGCCGCGGCGAGCCTCGGCGTCCACGACCACGCGACGATGATTCGGAAGGTCGTCCTCCCCGCCGCGAGCCCGGGCATCTTCACCGGGCTCCGGACGAGCATCGGGCAGTGCTGGATGATCGTCGTCGCCGCCGAACTCGTCGGGCCGCCCGGCGTCGGCGAGGAGATCCTCATCGCCGCGCAGAACCTCGCGCTCGACGTGAGCGTCGCCTACATGCTCGTTATCAGCGCGGTCTTCCTCGCGAGCGACGCGGCGTTCCGCGCAGTGGAACGGGGGGTGCTCGCGTGGCGGACGTAGACGCGAAGGTCGTCGTCGACGCCGTCTCGAAACGCTTCGAGGGCCGGCAGACCGTACAGGCGCTCGACGATGTCTCATTCGACGTCGCGGACGGCGAGTTCGTCTGCATCGTCGGTCCCTCCGGCTGCGGGAAGACGACGCTCTTCCGCATCATCGCCGGCCTGGAGACCGCGACGGCGGGCGCTGTTCACGTCGACGGCGACCGCGTGACCGGGCCGAGCACCGACCGCGGCATGGTCTTCCAGGAGTACGGGCTCTTCCCGTGGCGGACCGTCCGCGGGAACGTCCGCTTCGGCCTCGAACAGGAAGACGTCACGGCCGCGGAGCGCGACGAACGCGTCGAGGAGATGCTGGACCTCGTCGGGCTACGAGACGCCGCGGACCAGTACCCGAAGGAGCTGTCCGGCGGGATGAAACAGCGCGTCGGCATCGCTCGCGCGCTCGCCGTCGACCCGGACGTCCTCCTGATGGACGAGCCGTTCGCGAGCGTCGACGCGCAGACGCGCGCGAACCTCCACACCGAGCTCCTCCGAATCTGGCGAGAGACGGCGAAGACGGTGCTCTTCGTGACGCACGACGTCGAGGAGGCCGTGACGCTCGCCGACCGCGTCGTCGTCCTCCAGCCCAGCCCCGGGCGACTCAAAGAGGTCGTCCCCGTCGACCTCGACCGCCCCCGGGACCGAACGACGAGCGCGTTCCGCGAGTACGAATCGCGCATCCGCTCGCTCATCGGCGACTAGGGGCGAACAGGCGGCAGACCGCTCCCGGACCGCGTGCCGCACGACCGCTGACGGCCCGGGGCGCTACTCACGTCACGGGGCAGGTTCGCCGCGCTATCGCACTTGAAGGCTCGGACGGCTATAGAGCAGAAACAGAATACTGCAAGCATTCGGCGACCGAGCGGTCCGTCAGGACCCGGTAGGTCGCCGATTCACTCGCGACGAAGTCGCGAGGCCCAAGCGCGACCAAAGGGAGCGCGCAGGGCTTTTCTCGTAGCTTTTGCTGCGCTTGACCGCGCGAAGCGCGGTCAAGCGCAGCAAAAGGTACTATTCGAACATCCGGAGCGGCTGGGCTTGGCTGGATTCTTCTTCGGCGGCTTGCTGCATGCGCTGGGCGAGTTTCTGTTTCTGTTCCTGGATTTCTTCGGCGGATTCGACGAGTTCGTCGGTGTCGACGGTGAGGTCGGTGATGGGTTCGATGCCGTTGTCGATGAGTTGCTTGGAGGCGGCGGGGTCGGGGAATTGGGGGTCGGCTTGGACGACGAGGCCGACGCTGTCGTGGTCGGTGAGGCTGGCTTGGTGGACGAGCGCGCCGGTCGGGCCGCCGATGACGCCTTCTTCCGGTGGGAGGTCGACGTCGGCTTTTTCGAGGAGGTGGCGGGCGTCGCCGGTGGAGACGCCGAAGACTTCGGGGACGTGGCCGGGGTCTTCGGCCTGATGCGGGAGGCCGGAGAGGTAGAGGGGGGTCGCGCCGTATTCGTCGAGCCAGTCGGTGACGGCGGTGGCGAAGTCGTCGGCGGCGGTGCGGGAGACGGGGACGTCGCTCTGGAGGGCGAGGACGTCGTGTTCTTCGCTGCCGTAGATGCGGACGGGCGGGTAGACGTCGGTTTCGCCTTCGCGGTAGACGGCGACTTCGGGGAGGCCGTCGCAGTCGACGGAGGCGACGAGCGTCATGTCGAACTGGTCGACGATGTGGTCGGTGGCGATCTTGCCGACGAGGCCGACGCCGGGGAGGCCTTCGATGAGCGTGGGGTCGTCGAGGTCGAGTTCGTTTCGAACGCGGACGTTTGCCATACGTCGCGGTTCGCTCGGCGGCCGCTTAAACCGTGTGGCGGACGCGACCCCGGACGCAGTGGGGCGTCGGGAAGCGCAATTCCTTAACGGGGCTGGCGGGTAGTCGGTGGTAATGGACGCACTCGGGCGGTACGAGCCGATTATCGAGGACTTCGAGGCGTTCCTCGACGCCTGTGCGAGGCCGCTGCCGACGACGGTGCGGGTGAACGGGATTCAGTCGCCGCCGACGCGGGCGGTCGCAGCGCTGGAGGCGGAGGGCGTGGCGGTGACTCGCCGCGAGTGGAGCGAGGACGTGCTCGAAGTGGAGACGGCGAAGCCGGGGAACACGTGGCCGTACTTCCACGGGTGGATTCACGGCCAGGAGGAGGTGTCGATGGTGCCGCCGGTCGTGTTGGACCCGGACCCGGGCGACGCGGTGTGGGATTCGTGTGCCGCGCCGGGCGGGAAGGCGAGCCAGCTCGCCGACCTGATGGACGACACGGGGCTCGTGGTGGCGAACGACGACAACCTCGGGCGGGTGTCGGCGCTCCGGTCGAATCTCGACCGCTTGGGCGTGTCGTGTGCGGCGGTGACGAATCGGGACGCGCGCCGGCAGACGCTCGACGCGTTCGACGTCGACGCGTTCGACGCGGCGCTCGTCGACGCTCCCTGCACGTGTGAGGGGACGGTTCGGAAGAACCCGGACGCGCTCGACGGCGCGGGGCCCGGGGCGAGTCGGAACCTCGGCCGCCTGCAGGCGGACATCCTCCGCCGGGGCGTGGAGTCGACGCGCGAGGGCGGGACGGTCGTCTACGCGACCTGCACGTTCGCGCCGGAGGAGAACGAAGCGGTGGTAGACGCCGTGCTCTCGGAGGGGGACTGCGAGCTCGTCGAGTTCGACGTCGGCCTCGACTCGCGGCCCGGCCTCACCGAGTGGGAGGGCGACGAGTACGACGAGTCGCTCACGCGCGCGAAGCGCTTCTACCCGCACCTGAACGACACGGGCGGGTTCTTCACGGCGAAACTGGAGGTGACGGCGTGAGCGAGAACCGCGGCGACGTCGTCGCGCGCCTCCCCGCGACGGCCGCCGACCGCGACGTCGCCGGCCGGGTGACCCGCGAGGAGGTCGTCGACTACTTCGCCGACCGCTTCGGCGTCCCCGAAGCCCACCTCGAGGAGTACGCGTACTACGAGAAGGGCGCGGGCCGCATCTGGGCGTACCACGGCGACCACGCCGGCGGAGAGACACAGGTAGAAGCGCTCGGCCTCCCCGTCCTCCGGACGCGCCAGGAGTTCTGGAAACCCACGACGACCGCGGCGCAGAAGTTCGGCCCGCTCGCCACCGAGTGCGTCATCGACCTCGACGACGCGGACGCCGACGCCTTCGTCGGCGGCGACACCGTCGAAGTCGACTGGGACGGCGACTGGGGCTACCTCTTCGCTCAGCATACGCTTCCGGGTGGTGAGCGCGCCGTGATGGGCGTCGGCCTCTTCACGCACGGCGAGTTGAAGTCGATGGTGCCGAAGGGCCGGCGGCGGGAGAAGTAGGTCCGGACGGGGTCGGCAGACGGGCGAAGTAGTTCTCGCCCGGTTCGGCAGACGGGCGGTGGGGTTATTTCTCGCGGACGGTGCCGCCGGTGAGGCCGTCCCATTCGACGCGGTAGCCGAGGCGGGCGAGCACTGCGGAGGCGTCGGTGAGGCCGTAGTCGTCGAGGGCGTCTTCGGCCTCGTCGAGCGACTGGCCGGCGTCGATGTCGTCGGCGAGGGTTTCGAGGACGGCGGGGCGGACGAGGGTGCGGCCGACGAGTTCGTGCTCGGGGAACGCTCTATCTTCGACGGCGTCGACGGGGACGCCGAGTCGGTCGGCGTAGGCGTCGAGGTCGAGGACGTCGTCGTCGGGGGTGAGTTCGTCGGGGAGGTCGGCGGCGGCGTCGGCGACGATGTCGGCCTCGTGGTCGCGGAGGACGTCGACGACGTCTTTCACGCGGACAGTCCCAGCGTAGGTGACGACGCGGTGGTCGCGGGCTTCGATGTCCTCGCCGACGCCGAGGGATTCGTCGACGGCGACGACGAGGTTCTCTTCTGTTGCGTCGAGCTGGGCGAGTTTCTTCTCGACGTACTCGGGCGTCCAGAAGCCCATGATTTCGAAGTAGACGCGGACGTCGCCGTAGCGGTGCGTGAAGGCGAAGTCGGGAATCATCACGTGGTCGCCGGCGTCTAAGAAGTCGGGTTCGCGTTCGAGCGCCCAGTCGAGGTCGAGGCTCTCGAAGCGGGTGGCGAAGTCGCGTTCGACGTCGCTGTCGTAGGAGACGTCGACGACGGGTTCGACGCCGGGCGGGCGGAGCGGGTCGTCGTCGGTGAGCACCATCGTTCGCTCCGTTCCGCGGTCGTCGATGGTGGCTTCGACGCGGAACTCTTCGGCGTTCACGACGCTGCGGAGGAGGCGCGCGAAGCGCGTGCCGTACCGCCGCGTCTTCCGGAAGACGGCGTCGGGGCCGGTGAGGACGACCACGCGGCCGTTCTCGGTTTTCTCGATCTCGTAGAGGAGGCCGAGGCGTTTCACGGCGAGCACGAGGTCGCGGGGTTCGCTCGTCTCGACGCGGAGTTCGACGGCGTCGAAGAGCGCGGTCTGCGCGAGCGAGAGGTTGTATTGGCTCACGAGGGCGTCGGCGTCCCAGCGCGGGTCGAAGTCGACGAGGACCTGTCGGGCGTCGAGGTCGGCGTAGAGGGCGTCGGCGAGGGCGTCGGGCGTCGTGTCGAGCGTCTCGCTCGCGCGTTCGAGCGCGGTTTCCCGCTCCGCGTCGGTGACGACGCCGAGGCGTTCGCCTTCGCGGAACGCGAGTTCGCGGGCGCGCTCGGGCCGGACGGCGCTCTGCGTCTCGAAGACGGCGTCGCGGTCGAGGAGTTTCGCGAACCCGCGGACGAGCTTGAAGTCCTCCGCCTCCCCTTCGAGGTCGTCGAGGGCGTCGGCGAGCGCGCCGCGCGTCTCGCCGCGGTGGCCCTGGTAGACGCCGAGGACGCGGGCGGCGAGCGCCGCGTTCTCCGTGAACCGGGGCGTGTAGCCGCCGCCGGCGCGCGTGACGCGGAGGAGGTCTTTCGTCAGCACACTCGGAAGGAGGCAGGGGAAGGCTCTTACCGCTGCCGACTGAGTTCGAGAGTATGAATCAGGCGCGCCGCCGCCTCCTCGCCGGCGTCGGACTCACGGCGCTCGCCGGCGTCGCCGGCTGTACGAGCGCACGCGCCGGCACGCCCGCGTCCGTGCCGGAGACGAGTTTCGAGCGGAGCGAGGACGGCCGCCTCCTCGTCCGCGCGACCGTCTCGAACCCGAGCGAGGCCGAAGAAGCCGTCGTTCTCACCGTCACGGCCGACCTCGGCGACCGCGTCCTCGAAGAATCCCGCGACCTCACTCTCGACGCCCACCAGACACAGGTCGTCGAGGTCGTCTTCGACGTCGCGTGGGAGGACGCCTCACAGGACCTCAGCGTCAGTTCGACCCTCCGTCCGGCCTGAGCCGGGTCGGCGGGGGCGTCCGCCGGGCCCGAATCCGCGTGGAACGTCGTTCAGCGGCGGCGTCGTTCAGCGGCGGCGGTCGGCGACGTTTTCTTCGGCGGTGTCCGCGGAGACGAGTTCGTAGAGGAGCGCGCGGCCGCCGTCGTCTTTGGGGCGGAGGACGCGGCCGAGGCGCTGGGTGAACTCGCGTTCGCTCCCGGAGCCGGCGAGGACGACGGCGACGTTCGCGTCCGGGACGTCCACGCCCTCGTCGAGGACGTTCGCCGTCACGATTCGGGAGTACGTGCCGTCGCGGAAGGCGTCGAGGAAGTCGCGGCGTTCGGCGGTGTTCGTCTCGTGCGTGATGGCGGGGAGGAGGAAGCGCTCGGAGAGCCGGTAGACGAGGTCGGTGGAGGCGGTGAAGACGATGATTCTGTCGCCGCGGTGGCGGTCGAGGATGCGTTCGAGTTCGCGGATTTTGTTCTCGGATTCGCTCACGATGCGGCGGGCTTCCTGTTTCGCGAGGAGGGCTTCGCGGGCCCGCGGGTCGCTCCCGGAGCGCTTCACGAGCTCCATGTAGTCGCTCCCGGAGGAGAAGGAGAGGTTCGAGGTGCGGAGGTACTCCACGAAGGTTCCCTGTGCGTCGTCGTAGCGTTCGCGCTCTTCGTCGGTGAGCGGGACGTCGACGCGTTTGACGGCGTACTCGGCGAGGTGGTCGCCGGCGAGGTCGTCGGGTGAGAGGCGGTAGACGACGTCGCCGACGAGGGTTTCGACGGTCTCGTGCGCGTGGTCGGGGCGTTCGAAGGTCGCGGTGAGGCCGAGGCGGGCGGGAGCGGCGGAGAACCGCGCGATTTCCCGAAACCCTTCGCCGCCGAGGTGGTGGCATTCGTCGTAGACGACGAGCCCGAAGTGGTCGCCGAGTTCGTCGGCGCGGAGGTAGGCTGAGTCGTAGGTGGAGACGGTGACGGGTTCGAGTTCCTGTGTGCCGCCGCCGAGCTGGCCGACGTCGCAGTCGAACTCGGCGTCGAGTTCGTCGCGCCACTGGACGAGGAGGTCGACGGTCGGGACGACGACGAGCGCCGACTGGTCCACGGACTCGATGGCCTTGATGCCCAGCACGGTCTTCCCCGACCCTGTCGGAAGTTCGACGACGCCGCGGCGGCGGGCGTCCGTCCAGGCGTCGAGGGCGTCCCGCTGGTAGTCGCGGAGGACGTAGTCGGAGCGGACGCTGATACGCTCCCAGTCGGGCACCGAATCCTCGACGGGGACGTCGAAGGTCTCGAGGTGCGCGCGGAGGTCGGGGTAGCGGTAGGCGGGCGCGCGGTACGTGTCGGTTCGGTCGTCGCGCTCGACGAACGGGAGGCCGTCGAGTGAGTCGTGACGGCCGTCGATGCGGATGGTGCCGTCCTCGTACGCGAGCGCGACAGGCATGCGTAGGTCGTCGTAGAACGCACGCCACTAAATCTCCGTCCCTCCGGGTCGGCAGTGTTCAGATAAGGCGGTCGTGACGAGAGCAGCGTTGGAGACGACGTTTCCGAAAACGCTCTCCCGCTCGGCGGCTGCGAACGACGCTGTGCGCGGCCTCCGGCCGTGCTTGCGGGTTGGTTCGAGAGAGCGAAGCTCTCTCGTCATCACGAAAGGCGCTTTGCGCCTTTCGAACGATCTCGCTCGCCGACCGGTCGGCCCCTTTCGATTTCCCACCCGCGGTGGGTTGTGGCGACGTTCTATGCGTATCTGAACACCGCCTCCGCGTCGGCGTCAGAGTTCTTCGTCGTCGGTGTCGGAGAAGGCGAGGGTGACTGAGTCGTCGAGGTCCGTACCGGTGAGAGAGCGGACAGCGGGGTAGTCGCGCCGGCACTTCGGATTCTGCAATCCTTATACGCACGAGGGCGTTTTCATCGTGCATGAACGACGACGCCGACGCCGGTCAGGCCGTCGAGGAGGAATCGCCCGTGGAGTCGACGCTCGCCGACCGCGTCGCCGAGTACGACGAGGCGCTCGCGGCGGAGGTCGAAGCCGTCGAGGCGCACGAGCGAGAGCTGGAAGCCGAAGTCGCCGACCTCCGCGAGGAGGTAGACGAGACGGAAGAGCGCCTGAAGCGCGTGCAGGCGGACTTCCAGAACTACAAGAAGCGCGCGAAGAAGCGCCAGGAGCAGATGGAGGAGCGCGCGACGGAGGACCTCGTGACGCGCCTGCTCGACGTCTACGACAACCTGGAGCGCGCGCTCGCGGAGGAGTCCGGGGACTACGAGGGGCTGAAGGAGGGCGTGAAGCTGACGAAGGGCGAGTTCGAGCGCGTCCTGGAGAACGAGGGCGTCGAGGAGATTCGCCCGGAGGAGGGCGCGGAGACGGACCCGGAGCGCCACGAGGTGATGATGCAGGTGGAGAGCGACGCGCCGGCGGGGACGGTGGCGGAAGTCTACCGCCCCGGCTACGAGATGGGGGAGAAGGTCCTGCGGCCGGCGCAGGTCACCGTGAGTAGCCGTGAGTGAGACAACCGTCGGGTCCGCGGACGCCTACCGGCCCGGCTACTGTAACATCGGGCGGGAGCAGCGCCGGCAGCGCTACCTCGTGTCGGCGGCGGCGTTCGGCGCGGCGGCGGTGTACGTCGCCGCGTACCTCGCGGGCTACCTCGCGGAGCCCCTCCTCCTCGGGGTGTTCATCCCGCTGAGCATCGGGTACGAGTGGCTGTTGCAGGCGTACACGGCGTTCTGCGTGCGGCTCGCGTTCCGCCACCGCTACGACTTCAGCGGCGACGCGACCTGCGACTGCGGCGCGGGGCGAGTGTCTGACGCGGAGGCGCGCCGGGCGGACCAGCTGCAGGCGACGAAAATCACGGCAGTCGCGGTCCTCCTCGCCGCGGTGACGACGGCCGCGCTCGCCGCCGTGCTCTTCTGAGGTCGACGAGTCGATTTCCGCTTCAACATAAAGATACGTCTTATCCAGGGCGACGGGGGCGCGAGAGTCGTGTTTTCGGGCGGCTCGCGGAGTTTGGGGGCTTCCCGCACTAGCAAGGTTTAAACGAAACGCGCAGCTATCCTGCTACCAAGATGGTTAGTGAGAAGGTTCTCGGTATCGACCTCGGGACGACGAACTCCGCGTTCGCCGTGATGGAGGGTGGGGAGCCCGAAATCATCGTGAACGCCGAAGGCGATCGAACGACTCCGTCCGTCGTCGCGTACGACGACGGCGAACTCCTCGTCGGGAAGCCGGCGAAGAACCAGGCGGTCCAGAACCCCGAGCAGACGGTGCAGTCCATCAAGCGCCACATGGGCGAAGACGACTACACCGTCGAACTGGGCGACGAGGAGTACACGCCGGAGCAGGTCTCCGCGCGGATCCTCCAGAAGATCAAGCAGGACGCCGAGGACTACCTCGGCGACGACGTACAGAAGGCCGTCATCACGGTCCCCGCGTACTTCAACGACCGGCAGCGGCAGGCGACGAAGGACGCCGGCGAGATCGCCGGCCTCGACGTCGAACGCATCGTGAACGAGCCGACGGCCGCGTCGATGGCCTACGGCTTCGACGAAGGCGAAGAGGAGACCATCCTCGTCTACGACCTCGGCGGCGGGACGTTCGACGTCTCCGTCCTCGAGATGGCGGAAGGCTACCACGAGGTCCTCGCGACGAACGGCGACAACGACCTCGGGGGCGACGACTGGGACGAGGCCATCATCGACCACCTCGCGGACGAGTTCGAGTCCGAGCACGGCATCGACCTCCGCGAGGACCGCCAGGCCCTCCAGCGGCTCAAGGACGCCGCCGAAGAGGCGAAAATCGAACTCTCCTCGCGCAAGGAGACGACGGTCAACCTCCCCTTCATTACTGCGACGGACAACGGGCCGGTCCACCTCGAACAGGACCTGACGCGCGCGACGTTCGAGAAAATCACGACCGACCTCATCGAGCGGACAGTGGGGCCGACGGAGCAGGCGCTCGAAGACGCTGACCTCTCGACGTCGGACATCGACGAGGTCGTGCTCGTCGGCGGCTCCACGCGGATGCCGCAGGTCCAGGAGAAAGTCGAGGAGGTCGTCGGGCAGGAGCCGCGGAAGAACGTCAACCCGGACGAGGCCGTCGCGCTCGGCGCGGCGATCCAGGGCGGCGTGCTCTCCGGCGAGGTCGACGACATGGTCCTCCTCGACGTCACGCCGCTGAGCCTCGGTATCGAGGTGAAAGGCGGGCTCTTCGAGCGACTCGTCGAGAAGAACACGACGATTCCGACGCAGGCCTCGAAAGTGTTCACGACGGCCGTGGACAACCAGACGTCCGTCCAGATTCGCGTCTTCCAGGGCGAGCGCGAAATCGCCGAGGAGAACGAACTATTAGGAGCGTTCCAGCTCACGGGGATCCCGCCCGCGCCGGCGGGGACGCCGCAGATCGAGGTGACGTTCGACATCGACGCCGACGGCATCGTGAACGTCTCCGCGGAAGACCAGGGCTCGGGTAACTCCGAGGACATCACCATCGAGGGCGGTGCCGGTCTCTCCGACGAGGAGATCGAGGAGATGCAGGAGGAAGCCGAGAAGCACGCCGAAGAAGACGAGGAGCGCCGCCAGCTCATCGAAGCGCGGAACAACGCCGAGTCCGCCGTGCAGCGCGCCGAGACGCTCCTCGAGGAGAACGAGGAGATGGTGGACGACGACATCCGCGCGGACGTCGAAGCCGCGATCGAGGACGTCGAAGCGGTCCTCGAAGACGAGGACGCGGACGCCGAGGAGCTCGAGGACGTGACCGAAGAGCTCTCCGACACGCTGCAGGAGATCGGGAAGCAGGCCTACCAGCAGCAGGCCCAGCAGGCCCAGGGCGGTGCCGGCGCGGGTGCCGGCGGCATGGGCGGCATGGGTGGAATGGGCGGCCCCGGCGGCATGGGCGGCCAGGCCGGCGGAGACGGCGACGGCGAGGAGTTCGTCGACGCCGACTTCGAGGATGTGGACGAGTCTGACGAGTCCGAGACGGACGAGAACTAACTAACCCTATCTACGCCGTTCAACTGAACTGATGACTGAGACGTTTTACGATGCGCTCGGAGTGAGCAAGGACGCCGACGAGTCGGAGATAAAGACGGCGTACCGGGAGAAGGTGAAGCAGTACCATCCGGACGTGAGCGACGAGCCGGACGCCGAAGAGCAGTTCAAGAAGATTCAGAAGGCGAAGGAGGTGCTCACGGACGAGGAGAAGCGCCAGGCGTACGACCAGCTCGGCCACGAGCGCTTCGAGCAGGCGGAGAAGCGCGGCGGCACCGGCGGCGGTGGCGCTGGTGGCATGGGCGGCGGCGGGCCGTTCGGCGGGATGGGCGGCGGCGGTGGTCAAGGAACGGGCGGGATGGGCGACATCTTCGACCAGTTCTTCGGCGGCGGCGGTGGCCGCGGCGGCCCGCAGGCCGGCCAGGACCTCCGCACGCGCCTGGAGATCACGCTCGAAGAGGCGTACGAGGGCGTGTCGAAGCAGGTGTCGGTGCGGCGGCCGGAGACGTGCCCGGACTGCGGCGGGGACGGCCACCCCGAGGACGCCGACGTCCGCACGTGCCCGGAGTGTAACGGGCAGGGGCAGACGACGCAGGTCCAGCAGACGCCGTTCGGGCGGATGCAGACGAGCCAGCAGTGCCGGCGCTGCGGCGGCGACGGCGAGCTCTACTCGGAGACCTGTAGTACCTGTAGCGGGCAGGGCCAGATTCGCCAGCAGGCGACGCTGACCGTCGACGTCCCCGCCGGCATCCAGTCGGGGCAGACGCTCCGGATGGACGGCGAGGGCGCGCCCGGCGACCCGCGCGCCCCGAACGGCGACCTCCTCATCGAGGTCGCGGTCGAAGACCACCCGGACTTCGAGCGGGACGGCGCGGACCTCCACCACGACTTCGCCATCTCCTTCCCGCAGGCCGTCTTCGGCGACACCGTCCAGGTGCCGACGCTCGACGGCACGAGCGAGTTCGACATCCCGGCCGGCACGCAGTCCGGCGAGCGCTTCCGCCTCCGGAACAAGGGCATGCCGCGCCTCCGCGGCCGCCGGAAGGGCGACCTCTACGTCACCGTCCAGGTCGTCACTCCCGACTCACTCAACGAGGAGCAGCGCGAGGCACTGGAGGCCTTCGCGGAAGCCGGCGGCGAAGAAGTCGACGTCGAACAGGGCTTCTTCGAGAAGATCAAGAGCAGCTTCTAACCCACTTTTTCATTGTCGTTCGAAAGGCGCGAAGCGCCTTTCGTGATGACGAGAGACGGCTTCGCCGTCTCTCGAACCACGAGCGTCCTGACGGGCGCTCGATGAAAACCTGGACTAAAAGCCTCCTCGCTCCCGTGCGCCCTTCGGGCGCGTGGTCGCTCGTCGGCCCGCGACTCACGGAGCTCGTCGCGGTGAACCACTCGGTTCGGGCTTTCCAAGCCGCTCACCTCGCGGATGTTCGCATCGTGGCTCGTCTGACCAGTGCTAGCTTGCGGCGGATTCACTCCTGGTGAAGCGTCAAAACTGTGCAGTCGTCGTGAACGTCGGACTCGCCGTCGACGGAGCCGGGTAGGGGTGAGGTGGCGGTGTGGTGAGTAGCAGGAGACCGGCGTCGTTTTCCCGGCCGTGGCCGAACGGTGGGGTATGGAGACGCTGTACGACCTGCTCGCGGACCTGCCGCCGGGGGCGAGCGTGGAGACGGCGCGGACGACGTACGACGCGGACGCGACGCGCGGCACGGCGTTCAAGACCGGGAACTTCCTGCGGACGCTCGGCGTGCGCGAGGGCGTCGACGTCGGCGTCGCGTCCGTCGCCGAGGCGAAACCCGTCTTCGCGTTCCTCGGCGCGGGGCTGCTCGGCGCGACCGTCCAGTTCGACCCCGCGACCGGCGACGAGCTGCGCGCGTACGTCGCCCCCACGGCGGACGTCGAGGGTCTCGACCTGCCGGCGGGCGGCCAGCGCGTCGCCTGGGGCGAGAAACCCGGGAACCCCCGTATCGAGTATTTCGAGCGGGACGTGTGGAGCGAGAACCCGGCCTTCCCGCCCGTTTCGTTCGACGGCGACACCGCGCTCCTCGACGCGGGCTCGACGACTTACACGCACCGCGACCTCCTCGACGCCGCCGAGCGCTTCGAGCGCGAACACCCCGGCCCCGTGGTCGTCGACGCGGACTTCGTCCACCCCGGGACCGTCGTCGCCGTCCTCGCCGCGCTCCGCGCCGGAACCGCCCTCCACCTCGGCACGACCCCGGCGGCGGACGACGCGGACGCGACCGTCGTCAGCGTCACGGCCGAGAACGCCGTCGACCCCCGCTACGTCGACATCTAATTCTATCGGTGGGTTTTTCGAGCCGCGACGACTCCCACACGGCCATGCCCGAGGACTCCTGGAAGCACATCCGGCCGGTGGCGGTCGGCGTGCCGACGCGCGCGAACGGCGACGACGTGCTCGTCGCCGAGCACGAGACGCCCGACGGCGAGACCTTCTACCGGCCGGTCGGCGGCGGCGTGGACTTCAACGAACGGAGCGACGACGCCGTCATTCGGGAGTTCCGCGAGGAGCTCGACGCGGCGTTCGCGCCCGAGGCCCGCCTCGCCGTCCTCGAAAACCGCTTCGAGTGGGACGGCGAAGCCCGCCACGAGCTCGTCTTCGTCTACGCCGGCCACCTCGTCGACGACGAACTCCGCGAGCGAGACAACCTCACCGCACACGAACCCGAGACCGGCGAGGAATTCCCCGTGGTCTGGAAGCCGCTCGAGGATTTCTACGAGGGCGACACGCTCTACCCCGACGACCTCCTCCCGGTCCTCGACTGAGTCAGTCCTCGCGGAGCGCCTCCAGCGCCTCGGGGTTCTCGATGCTGGAGAGGTCGCCGATATCCTCGCCGGTGTACGCGCCCTCGATGGCGCGCCGGATGATCTTCCCCGACTGCGTCTTCGGGAACTCCTCGACGAACCGGATTTCGCGGGGGCGGAACGGTTTGCCGAGTTCGTCGCCGACCTGCGCGCGGAGTTCGCCCGCGAGCTCGTCCGACTCCTCGTAGCCGGGTTCGAGGATGACGTAGGCGACGACGGCTTCCCCGGTCGTGTCGTCGGGGACGCCGACGGCGGCCGCCTGATTCACGGCGTCGTGGTCCATGAGCGCGCCCTCGACCTCCGCGGGACCGACCTTCCGGCCGGCGACGTTGATGGCGTCGTCCGCGCGGCCGTGCAGGAACCAGAAGCCGTCGTCGTCTCGCTGCGCCCAGTCGCCGTGGTTCCACAGCGGCGGGTTCGTGAACGCGCTCCAGTAGGTGTCGAGGTAGCGGTCGTCGCCCTCCCAGAGCGACCGCGTCATCGAGGGACAGGAGTCGCGGGCGACCAGCAGGCCGCGTTCGCCCGCGTCGGCGACGGAGCCGCCCTGCGAGTCGACGATGTCGATGTCCATGCCGAGGCCGGGGCCGCCGAGCGTGCACGGCTTGAGGTCCTGAATCGGCATCGGCATGAGGAAGCAGCCGACGATTTCCGTCCCCCCGGAGATGTTGATGATGGGGGCCTCGCCGTTCCCGACGTGCTCGTAGAACCAGTGCCAGGACTCGGGGTCCCAGGGCTCCCCGGTCGAGCCGAGCAGGCGGATGCTGGAGAGGTCGTGTTTTTCGACGTGCTCGTCGCCGTACTTGCGGAGCGCGCGGACCGCGGTCGGGGAGACGCCGAACTGCGTGACGTCGTGGCGGTCGATCATCGACCAGAACCGGTCCGGCTCGGGGTGGTCGGGCGCGCCCTCGTACATGACGACCGTCCCGCCGAAGGCGTGGTTCCCGATGAGCGTCCACGGCCCCATCATCCAGCCGATGTCGGACACCCAGAAGAAGCGGTCCGCAGGCTTCTGGTCGAACCCGAAGTGAATCTCCTTCGCCGGCTGGACGAGCGCACCGGCGTGCGAGTGGACGATACCCTTCGGCTTGCCGGTGGTGCCGGAGGAGTAGAGGAGCATACAGGGGTCGTTCGCGTCCATCGCCCGCGTCTCGAAGTCGTCGTCCCGCGTCTCCACGGCCTCGGTCCACGACTCGTCGCGCGCGTCGTCCCACGGGATACCCGCGTCGTCTGCGTCCTCGCCGTCGTCGGGCACGTGCCCCAGCCGGTCGAAGACGATGGTCGACTCGACGTGACCCGTCTCCTCGACGGCCTCGTCGGCGGTCTCCTTGAGCGTGACTTCGCCGCCGCGGCGGTAGAAACCGTCGCCCGTGAAGAGCACGCGCGCTTCGGACTCATCGAGGCGCGTCGCCGTCGCGTCCGTTCCGAACCCGGAGAAGATGGGGACGGCGATGGCTCCGACCTTGAAGACGCCGTAGAGGATGCTCACGACCTCCGGGACCATCGGCATGTAGAGCGCGACCGTATCGCCCTCCTCGATGCCGCGTTCGACGAGCGCGTTCGCCACCTGATTCGACTGCCGGGCGAGCTCGTGGTAGGTGAGCTCGCGCGTCTCGCCGGGTTCGCCCTCCCAGACGCACGCGGTCTTGTTCCGCGTCTCCCGGCCGCGCTCCGCGTAGCGGTCGACCGTGTTGTGCGCGACGTTCAGCTCCGCGCCCACGTACCAGTCCGTGAACTGCGGGCCGTCCGAATCGTCCCGCACCGCGTCGTAGCCCTCGAAGAAGTCGAGGCCGAGGTAGTGCGGGAGCTCCCCCCAGAACCACTCGAGGTTCCCCGTGGTTCGCTCGATGAGCTCGTCGTAGTCGTCGATGTCGTGCGCCTGCATGAACCGCCACACGTTCGTCGACTCGACGAACTCCCGAGAGGGGCGATGCGCGATTTCGTCGACGTCCGCCAGGGAATCCATACTGGACGTTCCCGCGGGAATCGTGAAGTAAGTTCCTCCACGCGCCACACCCCGCGAGGAGTTATCGACTCTCGCACCGACCGACCGATCCGGAAACGAACCGCCGTGAGAACGGGCGAAGATTTACCATCGTTCGAGAACGACGTGTGGTGTCATGCGAGCCGCAGTCCTCGCCGAGTACGGAGAACCGCTAGAGATCCGGGACGTCGACCGGCCGACCGCCGACGCGGACGGCGTCGTCGTCGAGACGGAGGCGTGCGGCGTCTGCCGGAGCGACTGGCACGGCTGGCAGGGCGACTGGGACTGGATCGGCTCCCAGCCGCCCAAGGGCCAGATTCTCGGCCACGAACCCGCCGGGACAGTAGTGGAAGTCGGTGACGACGTCGAAACGCTCCAGGAGGGCGACCGAATCGCGGTCCCGTTCACCCTCGGCGACGGCGTCTGCCCCGAATGCCGCAGCGGCCACGGCAACCTCTGCGAGAACGTCCGCGCGCTCGGCTTCACCCCCACCGCCCAGGGCGCGTTCGCAGAAGAGTTCCCGGTTCCCGTCGCCGACCACAACGCCGTCAAACTCCCCGACGGCGTCGACGCCGTCGACATGGCCGGCCTCGGCTGCCGCTTCACCACCGCCTACCACGGCCTCGCCCACCGCGCCGACATCACTCCCGGCGACTGGGTCGCCGTCCACGGCTGCGGCGGCGTCGGCCTCTCCGCCGTGCACATCGCCGACGCCCTCGGCGGCCGCGTCGTCGCCGTCGACCTCGACGACGACAAACTCTCCGACGCCACCCGCCTCGGCGCGGAAGCCACCGTCAACGCCGGCGACGTCGACAACGTCCCCCGCGAAATCATGGGCATCACCGACGGCGGCGCGGACGTCGCCGTCGACGCCCTCGGCGTCGCCGCCACCTGCCGCAACGCCCTCGGCTGCCTCCGCCGCCACGGCCAGCACGTCCAGATCGGCCTCACCACCAGCGACGAAGGCGGCGACATCCCCCTCCCCACCGACATGATGGTCATGAAGGAAATCGACGTCGCCGGCTCCTTCGGCATGCAACCCACCCGCTACGACGAAATCTTCTCCATGGTCGCCGCCGACAAACTCGATCCCGGCGCTGTCGTCTCCGGCACCATCGGCCTCGAAGACGTCTCCGACACCCTCCAAGCCATGACTACCTACGACACCGACGGCATCCCCGTCGTCGATTCCTTCTAACCCACTTTTTTATTGCGAGCGCCCTGACGGGCGCTCGATAAAAACCTGGACTAAAAGCCTCCTCGCTCCCGTCGCGGCCCAAAGGGCCGCGGTGGTCGCTCGTCGGCCCGAGCGCTCACGCTGTTCGCGCTCGGAGGTCACGCGAGCCGGGCGGGACCGGAGGTCCCGCTTGCCGTACGGGCGACTCACGGGTCGCCCGTACAACGACCGCAGGGAGCGAGCGTGACTCAACCGGAACTCGTTCCGGCGCTAAATCGCGGCACTTCCGGGCGCTGACGACCCGCTCGGTGCGCGAACGCTCGACGGTGGTTGTGTCACTCTTCGTCGAGGTCGGCGTCGTCGCGGCGGTCGTGGACGGTGAGGACGGGGACGGCGGAGGCGCGGACGACGCGTTCGGTGACGCTGCCGAGGAGGACGTGTTCGAGGCCGGTTCGGCCGTGGGTTCCCATGACGATGAGGTCGGCGTCCCGGTCGCGGGCGGTGTCGACGATGACGCGGTGCGGGGTGCCCTCGACGACGGCGGTTTCGGCGGTGACGCCGGCGCGCTTGGCGCGTTCGGCGGCGTCGGCGACGACCTCCGCGCCGTACCCGTGGAGGCGGTCGGCGAGCGTCGGCGTGTAGGAGTCGGCGGGGATGCCGTCGAAGTCGACGGCGTACAGGAAGACGACCGCGCTCCCGAGGTGACCGGCGAGCGCGAGCGCCTCCGAGACCGCACGGTTCGAGGGGTCGCTCCCGTCGACCGGCACGAGCACGCGGTTGTACATGTGGTACCGTAGGACGCGGAGCGATATAACTGGGTGGGACAAACCCTTTCCCGAGCGCGCGCGAACCGACTGCGCATGGAGATTCGTCCCGTGAAGAAACACGAGGAGGTGTGGCTGCTCGACCAGCTGGAGGAGCTGGGGATGGAAGACCCGGCGTTCCGTTCGCGGGACTACGTCGTCGCGCTGAACGACGACCGGGAAAAAGTCGGGTTCGGCCGGCTGCGCACGCACACCGAGGAGGGACGCCCGGTCTGCGAGCTCACGAACATCGGCGTGCTCGACGCCTACCGCGGCGAAGGCGTCGGCGCGCGCATCGTCGAGGCGCTCGTCGAGAACGCCGCCGAGCAGGAGTTCGAGGCGGTGTACAGCCTCACGCCCGAACCCGACTACCTCGCGCAGTTCGGATTCACGGCAGTCGGCGAGGACGACCTCCCGACGAAGCTCGTCCACCGCCTCGAAGAAGTGCGGGGCTACACCGACGTCGTGACGCCCGTGCGCGTCGCCGTCGACGACTTCTCCCTCCCCTTACGCCTCCGCGAGGACTCCGAGGCCGAAGGCGAGGACCCCGAGGAGTTCGGCGTCGACACCGAGAACGCGACCTACAAGTACGACACCGGTCGGAAGTAGGGAGTCGGGAGCGAACGTCGAACCATTAAGAGACGAGGCGACAGAGAGGCGAGTATGTTCGACGACGAGGACCTCGCGTCCATCCGCGAGGGCCGCGAGGAGTGGGAGGAGGAGACGCTGTCTCCCGTGCTCGACCGGTTCGGCGAGCGGAAGGAGTCGTTCGACACCGACACCGGCGGGCAGGACGTCGACCGGCTGTACACGCCGGCGGACGTCGACGACCTCGACTACGAGGACGACCTCGGGTTCCCCGGCGAGGACCCCTACACGCGCGGCGTCTACTCGACGGGCTACCGCGGGCGGCTGTGGACGATGCGGCAGTACGCGGGGTTCGGGACCGCAGCAGAGACGAACGAGCGGTTCCGCTACCTCATCGACCAGGGCTCCTCGGGGCTGTCGATGGCGTTCGACCTGCCGACGCAGATGGGCTACGACTCGGATGCGACGATGGCGGCGGGCGAAGTCGGGAAGTCCGGCGTCGCCATCGACACGCTCGCGGACATGGAGACGGTCTTCGACGGCATCCCGCTCGACGAAGTCTCCACCTCGATGACCATCAACGCGCCCGCGAGCGTCCTGCTCGCGATGTACATCGCGGTCGGCGACAAGCAGGGCGTCGACCGCGAGGAACTCCGCGGAACCATCCAGAACGACCTCCTGAAGGAGTACGTCGCGCGGAACACCTACATCTACCCGCCGGAGCCGTCGATGCGAATCATCACGGACATCTTCGAGTTCTGCGCCGAGGAGACGCCGAAGTTCAACACCATCAGCATCTCCGGCTACCACATCCGCGAGGCCGGGTCGACGGCCGCACAGGAGGTCGCGTTCACGCTCGGGAACGGCATCGAGTACGTCGAGGCCGCCCTCGACGCCGGGCTCGACGTCGACGAGTTCGCGCCGCAGCTCTCCTTCTTCTTCAACGCGCACAACAACGTCTTCGAGGAGGCCGCGAAGTTCCGCGCGGCCCGGCGGCTCTGGGCGTCCATCATGGAGGAGCGCTTCGACGCGGAGAAGGAGAAGTCGAAGCAGTTGAAGTTCCACACGCAGACCGCGGGGTCGACGCTGACCGCCCAGCAGATCGAGAACAACGTCGTGCGCGTCGCGTACCAGGCGATGGCCGCCGTGCTGGGGGGGACGCAGAGCCTGCACACGAACGGGAAGGACGAGGCGCTCGCGCTGCCGACCGAGAAATCCGTGCGGACGGCGCTCCGCACCCAGCAGATTCTCGCCCACGAGTCCGGCGTCGCCGACACCATCGACCCGCTCGCCGGCTCCTACTACGTCGAGTCCCTCACGGACGACGTCGAGGAAGAAGCCAGAGGGATTCTCGACGACGTCGAGGAGAAAGGCGGGATGCTCCCCGCCATCGAAGAGCAGTGGGTGCAGCGCCAGATTCAGGACGTCGCCTACGAACGCCAGCGCGAACAGGAGGAGGGCGAGCGCACCATCGTCGGCGTGAACGAGTTCGAGGTCGACGACGAACCGGAAGTCGACATCCAGGAAGTCACGGAAGAGGACCAGCAGCGCCAGCTCGACTCACTCGCCGAGGTGAAGGCCGAGCGCGACGACGACGCCGTCGAAGACGCGCTCGCCGCCCTCCGCGGGGCGGCGGAGGGCGACGACAACCTCCTCCCCTACATCGTCGACGCCGTCAAAGCCTACGCGACCGTCGGCGAAATCTGCAACGTCCTCCGCGACGTCTTCGGCGAATACCACCCCGGTATCTGAACGGAAACCGACCGCCGCTCCCGCAGTACGCCGCGACGACTGAGACCGCTACCTCTCGTCGGACTCCTCGTCGGCGTCGAGGTCGGGTTCCGGTTCGTCGGCGAGTTCGCGTTCGGCGTCCCGGTCGGTCCGTGAGTCGCGTTTGTTCTCCCCGGACGCCTCGCGGCCGCGTTTCGTGTCGCCCGTACCGGTTCTCCGGCGGCACGGGGGATAACCGTTGTCGGGGTCTTTTTCTCGGGCGGCGACGGAAGAGCGAGTATGCACGTGGACCACGTCGGCATCGCCACCGAGGACGCCGCCGAACTCGCCGCGCTCTACGAGGAACTCCTCGACGCTCCCGTCGTCCACGAGGAGGCGTTTCAGGGGATGCGCGTCGTCTTCTGCGAGTTCGAGAACGGGTACTTCGAGCTCTTAGAGCCCGCGGAGGACGACACGACCATCGGCCGCTACCTGGAGCAGAACGGGGGCGGCATCCACCACGTCGCGGTGGAGACCGACGACATCGAGGGCGCGCTCGACACCGCGCGCGACCTCGGCGTTCGCCGCCTCGACGACGACCCGCGACCGGGCGCGTGGGGGCACGAGGTGGCCTTCCTCCATCCGAAGGACACCGGCGGCGTCCTCGTCGAGTTCGTCCAGCACTAGCGGTCGAGCTACCGCCGGGAATCGCGTGGGTTACTCCTCGTCGTGGCCACCGAGGCGGCCGGCGATGTGGGGGGCGAGGTCGTCGGGCGGGTCGTCGAACCAGCGGGCTTCGCTGATGGCTTCGGGGTTGAGTTCGAGGGTCGGGTCGTCGGCGGTGGCGTCCCAGAGCGCCCAGACGCCGCCGACGCGGTCGCCGTCGTCGTCCTCGAAGACGTAGACGAGCGCGCCGAAGACGCCGACGAGGTTCGGCGTGATGCCGGTGGCGTGCTTCACGGCTTTCCGCGCGGTCTCCTCGAACGCCTCGTTCGAGTCGCGGGAGCCGCCGGGGATGTCCCACGCGCTGTCGATTTCCTCGCGGACGAGCAGGTGCTCGCCGTCGTGTTCGACGAGGACGCGGGAGCCGCCGAGCTGGCCGCGTTCGAAGGCGCGCATGCAGTCGCGGAACGCGACGGACGAGACCGTGATGTGTTCGACCTCGACGGTGAAGTCGCCGTACTCTTCCTGGAGGCGGACGACGTGTCGTTCGGCTTCCGGCGGTATATCCATGAGTCCCCCTGTCGAACCTGTCTGACTCACCCACTCGCAAAAGGCGTATCGGTTCTTCGCGTCGCTCTCAGTTCGTCGGTGCGGGGCCGAAGCCCTCGGCGTCGATGACGGCGTCGGGGAGGCCCGCGTCGGCGAGCGCGGCCTCGGCGGTCGCGACGAAGTCGTTGAACCCGAAGACGAACGCGATGTCGATGTCGTCCTCGACGGTCGTTGCGATGGCCGCGTCGACGTCGCCGTCGTCGCCGACGACCGCGACGGTCGCGCCGGCGGCGCTCAGCTCGGCGAGCCGCGCCTCGTGGCTCGGGTCGTCGTCGCGGTAGACGACCACCGCGTGTCCGCCGTCGCGGAGCGCGCGCTCGGCGACCGCGATGGCCGCGCCGATACCGGGGCCGCCCGCGGCGACGAAGACGGTGTCCTCGTCGGCGTAGTGCGTGTCGCCGAGCGGCGCAGACACGCCGACCTCGTCGCGAGCGTCGAGCGCGGCGATTCGGGGGGAGACGTCGCCCTCGGGGTCGATGCCGATAGTTACCTCGAAGGTTCCCTCGGTGTCGGGCGAGGAGAGCGTGTAGAAGCGCGCGGGCGCGTCTTCGTCGAGACGGAAGGAGACGAACTGGCCGGGCTCGCCGGCGAATCCGTCCGGGGTGTCGAGTTCGACGGCGACGGCGTCCCCGCCGACGTCGGTGACCGAGACGACGGTCACGGTGGTGTACTCCATAGGAGAACGGAGTGGCGCGGGGGATATGGGAGTTTCGCGACCCGCGGTATCATTCGTTCGACGTGAAAACCCGCTACGAATACCCGTCAGAGACGAGTGTATTTGTACAGATGGTCAGTTATCGAAGGGCGAGCGGGCGATTCGGCCGTTCTCGCACCCTCCTCGTCGTTTGGAAGGGTTTTTGCCCAGCGCGTCGGAAGTCCCTGGTACATGCAGGACGACCTGAACTGGGCCATCGGCGGCGAGGCCGGCGATGGAATCGACTCCACCGGGAAGATCTTCGCGCAGGCCCTCTCGCGAGCGGGGCGACACGTCTTCACGTCGAAGGACTTCGCGTCCCGAATCCGTGGCGGCTACACCGCGTACAAGATCCGAACCGCAGTCGATCGAGTGCAAAGCGTCGTCGACCGCCTCGACATCCTCATCGCGTTGACCGAGCGGACGGTCGACGAGAACATGGACGAACTCCACGACGGCTCCGTCATCATCTACGACGGCGAGCGCACGGAGTTCTCGGACTTCGAGGTCCCCGACGGAATGGTCGGCCTCGACGTCCCCCTGAAGTCCTTGGCCGAGGACGCGGGCGGTGCAATCATGCGGAACATCGTCGCCCTCGGCGCGGTCTGCGAGGTCGCCGACTTCCCCATCGAGAACCTCGACGAATCCCTCCAGAAGAAGTTCGGCGGGAAGGGCGAGAAGATCGTCGAGAACAACAAGGAGGCCGCGCGCCTCGGCGAGCAGTACGTCGCCGAGAACTACGAGACCGACTTCGACTTCGAGCTCGAAACGACCGACGAGGACTACGTCCTCCTGAACGCCGACGAGGCCATCGGGATGGGCGCAATCGCGGCCGGCTGTAAATTCTACGCCGGCTACCCCATCACGCCCGCGACGGACGTGATGACCTACCTCACCGGGCGTATCGAGCAGTTCGGCGGGCACGTCGTCCAGGCGGAGGACGAACTCGCCGCGATCAACCTCGCGCTCGGCGCGGCCCGCGGCGGCGCGCGCGCCATGACCGCGACGTCCGGCCCCGGCATCGACCTGATGGCGGAGACGTTCGGGCTCGTCGCCACCTCGGAGACGCCGCTCGTCATCGCGAACATCATGCGCTCCGGCCCCTCCACGGGGATGCCGACGAAACAGGAGCAGGGCGACCTCAACATGATGCTCTACGGCGGGCACGGCGAAATCCCGCGCTTCGTCCTCACGCCGACGACGGTCTCCGAGTGCTTCCACAAGACCGTGGAAGCGTTCAACCTCGCGGAGAAGTACCAGATGCCCGTCTACATCTCGGCCGACCTCTCGATGGCCGTGACGGAGCAGACGTTCAAGCCCGACGAGTTCGACATGGACGCCGTCGAGAACGACCGCGGGAAGGTCGTCGACGAGTCCGAGATCTCGAAGTGGCAGGACGAACAGGACCGCTTCAAGGCGCACGCCGTCACCGCAGACGGCGTCAGCCCGCGCGCCTTCCCCGGCACGGAAGGCGGCGTCCACATGTCCACCGGCCTCGAACACGACGAGCTCGGTCGCCGGACGGAGGACGTCGACGAACGCGTCGAGCAGGTCGACAAACGCAACCAGAAGGTCGCGACCGCCGAGGAACGCGAGGACTTCGACTACCGCGAGTTCGGGAACGCGGACTCCGACAACCTCGTCATCTCCTGGGGGTCGAACGAGGGCGCGATGGTCGAAGCGCTCGACTTCCTCGCCGAAGAGGACGTCGACGTCCGCTTCATCTCCGTCCCCTACGTCTTCCCGCGCCCCGACCTCACCGACGAGGTCGAGGCCGCGGAGAACGTCGTCGTCGTCGAGTGTAACTCGACCGGGCAGTTCGCCGACCTCATCGAGCACGACACACTTACGCGCGTCGAGCGCGTGAACAAGTACAACGGCGTCCGCTACAAGGCGGACGAACTCGCGGCGGAAATCAAGGAGGTAGTCGCATGAGCTCCAACGCACGATTCATCGATTTCAAATCCGACAAGCAGCCGACGTGGTGTCCGGGCTGCGGTGACTTCGGCACCATGAACGGCATCATGAAGGGTCTCGCCGAGACCGGGAACACGCCGGACGAGACGTTCGTCGTCGCCGGCATCGGCTGCAGCGGGAAGATCGGGACGTACATGCGTTCCTACGCGCTCCACGGCGTCCACGGCCGCGCGCTCCCCGTCGGCACCGGCGTCAAGATCGCGCGCCCCGACATCGAAGTCGTCGTCGCCGGCGGTGACGGTGACGGCTACTCCATCGGTGCCGGTCACTTCATCCACGCCGTCCGCCGGAACATCGACCTCACGTACGTCGTGATGGACAACCGCATCTACGGCCTCACGAAGGGTCAGGCGTCCCCGACCAGCCGCTCCGACTTCGAGACGTCCACGACGCCCGACGGCCCCAAGCAGCCCCCCGTCAACCCGCTCGCGCTCGCGCTCTCCGCCGGCGGTACCTTCATCGCGCAGTCGTTCTCCTCGAACGCCAAGCGCCACCAGGAGATCGTCCAGAAGGCCATCGAGCACGACGGCTTCAGCATCGTCAACACCTTCAGCCCCTGCGTCACCTTCAACGACGTCGACACCTACGACTACTTCCGCGACAACATCGTCGACCTCGACGAAGCCGACCACGACCCCACCGACCGCGAGGCTGCCAAGGACAAAATCCTCGACAACGACAAAGAGTACATCGGCGTGCTCTGGGAGGACGAAGACGCCACCGACTACAACACCGCCCACGGCGTCGACGAACCCATGCACGAAGTCCCCGACGGCGCGCCCGACGGCGCGACCGACCTCGTGCGCGAGTTCTACTAACGCACGTTTTGCTCTGCGCTCGGCGCGCTTCGCGCGCCGTCGCTCGGCAAAACCTGCACTAAAAGCCCATCGCGCTCCTGTCGCGCGCCTCCGGCGCGCGGTAGTCGCGCTCGGGCCTCGCCCTACGGGCGAGTGAACCGGCGAACTACCGGGTTCTTGGCGGGACCTTCGGTCCCGCTTGCCCGCACTCGCTTCGCTCGCGCGGACTCCGGACCACTCGTCCGCCGGACATCTCTTGCGGTTCTTCCTCTCTCGGCACGCGTCCCTACTTCTCGGTCGATGCGCGCGGCGTCGCGCGTTCGCGTTCGGGGGAACAGTTACCTGTCTCTCGTCCCGTGTCCGGGTATGGTCTCTCGGGAAAACCTCGTTATCGGCGTGTGCGTGGTCGCGGCGCTCGTGCTCGGACTGAGTGTGGCGTCGGCGACGTCGCTGCCGTCGTGGGTGGCGCTCGCCGTGTTCCTCGGCGTCGGCGTGCTCCTGCCGAACCTCCTGAACGAGTTCCTGCGGACGAGAACGTGAGCGAACGAGCGAGTGCGCGGGTGTGCGAGTGAATCGGACGGGTGAGACGCGGTGAGCGTCCGATAGTTCGAGCGTCACGCGTGGGGTTCGAGTGCCGTGTGAGCGGGTCGCTTCTGTTCCCGCTGAAACGTCGAAATACCGGCGGAGGCGTCCGTATTCAGCAACACTCATTAGCGAAACGTGGCTTCGGATAAGGTATGACAGACCGCTTTGACGTGGTAGTCGCCGGCGCGGGTCCCGCGGGAGCGCAGTGTGCGCGGGACGTCGCACAGCGCGGCTACGACGTCCTCGTTCTCGAAACTGAAGCGGAAGACGAGTTCCCGCGTCAAAGCAATAAATCGACCGCGGGGACGTTCCCCTCCACGATGGCGTCGTTCGGGATTCCGGACGACGTCGTGATGAACGCCACCGACGAGGTCGTGCTCGAATCCCCGAACGACCACTTCGTCCAGGAGCAGGCGGGCGCGGTCCTCGAGTTCGCGGACTACAAGCGCTGGCTCGTCGCCGAAGGCCGCGAGCACGGCGCGGAGTACCGCTTCGACTCCCGCGTCTCCAAGCCGATTATGGAGGGCGACGAACCGGTCGGCGTGAAGTACGACGGGGACGAGGAGGTCTACGCCGACATCATCATCGACGCGACCGGGCCGGCCGCGCCGCTCGCGAAAGCCCTCGACGTCGTCGACCTCCGACGGGAGAAGCAGGCCATCGGCATCGAGTGGGAGATGGAGGGCATCGACATCGACCACCCGGGCTACGCCGACCTGACGGACGCGATGATGCTCCGCCTCGACCACGACCTCGCGCCCGGCGGCTACTCGTGGATCTTCCACACCGGCGGCGACACCGCGAAAGTCGGGCTCTGCTACATCCAGAACGAGCGCTACCGCGAGAAGTCCAAGCAGGGCATGAGCATCGACGACTACCTCCAGTACTGGCTGGACGACGACCCCCGCTTCGAGAACGCCGAGCGCATCGAAGGCAAACAGCACCGCGGCTCCGCGCACATCCAGCGGCCCGGCCGGATGTCGACGGACAACTTCATCGCCGTCGGCGACACCGTCCCCTCCATCGACCCGCTCTGGGGCGAAGGCATCGGGAAGTGCATGCGCTCCGGGCGCGCCGCCGCCATCACGGTCGACTACTGCCTCACGCCCGACGCCCGCGACACGTCCCACGACAACATCTCCGTCTACGAGAAGCTCTGGCACGACGAGGTCGCGCCGTCCTCGCGCACCCGCCTCATGATGACGGAACTCCTCTATCTCGCCTCGAACGACCGCTACGACCGCCTCATGGAGGACCTCAACAGCGTCGGCATGGACACCCTGCAAAAAGCGAACGCCGGCAACCCCCTCGCCATCGCCAAACTCCTCCACCTCGACGACGCCCCCCTCCTCGTCGACTTCGCCCGCGAACAGCTCACCGGCGGCACCCTCACGCAGAACTGACACGGAACCTCGGCGCGACGAGTGTGGCTATCTCGCCCGCTGTCGCGGCGGCTCGCACGGACGAACCGGCGAAACCCGCGCTCGCCCGAACGTATAACTCCTCGACGGCAGTAGGACGATTCGTTATGACACGACCCGACAGTGACGACTGTCCGCGCGCGAACGGTATGCCGATGCTCGGGCTCGGCACGTGGGAGAACACCGACCCGGACGCGTGCGCGAACGCCGTCGAGGCGGCGCTCGAAGCCGGCTACCGCCACATCGACACCGCGCAGGCCTACGGGAACGAGGAGGACGTCGGCGAAGGGCTCGACGAGGCCGACGTGGCGCGGGAGGACGTCTTCCTCGCGACGAAAGTCTGGATCGACCACGCCGACCGCGACGGCGTCATCGAGAGCACCGAGGAGAGCCTCGAGAAGCTCGGCACGGACTACGTCGACCTCCTCTACATCCACTGGCCGTCGCGGACGTACGACCCCGAGGAGACGCTCCCGGCGCTGGAAGAGCTGAAAGCCGAGGGGAAGGTGAAGCACATCGGCGTGTCGAACTTCGAGCCGCGCCACCTCCAAGTGGCCGAGGACGTGATGGACGAGCCGATCTTCGCGAATCAGGTGGAGTTCCACCCGTTCCTCCAGCAGCGCCAGCTCCGCGACTACCTCGATGACACGGAGACCGAGATGGTGGCGTACTCGCCGCTCGCCCGCGGGAAGGTCTTCGACTCGGACGTCCTCACGGACATCGCGGACGCCCACGGCGTGAGCGCCGCGCAGGTGAGCCTCGCGTGGATCCGCTCGAAGGGCGTCACCGCCATCCCGAAAGCGACCGGCGAAGACCACATCGAGGACAACTGGGCGAGCCTCGACCTCGAACTCACGGACGAGGAGATCCGACGCATCGACGCCATCGAGGACGTCGACCGCCGCGTCGACCCCGGCTTCGGCCCCTGGAACGCGTAATCCGGTCGCACACGACCTTCCAGTTCTTTCGAGCGCCCAGCGTCGAAGAGCGACGGCGCGAACAGGGTGGCGCGGAGGTGACGTTCGCGGGGACGCGTCCGCGAGGTGGCGGTTCTCGGAGTCGGACGCGCGTGCTGCGTCGCGCTCTCAGACGACGGTGCCGTCGGCGACGACGGCGCGCGGGCTGGTGTAGGCGCTCGCGTCCTCGCGCGGGTCGCTGTCGAGGACGACGAGGTCGGCGCGATACCCCTCTGTGACGCGTCCGACGTCGTCGAGGTCGAGGAGGTCGGCGGCGTTGACGGTCGCGGCTTCGAACGCGCGTTCGGCGCTGAGGCCGTAGTCGTGCATGAGTTCGAGCTCGTGGGCGGCGTCGCGGTGGTAGTTGAACGGCGTCCCGGCGTCCGTTCCCATCGCAATCGGGACGTCGTGGTCGAGGGCGTGACTCCAGGCGTCCTCGAAGGCGTCGGCGGCGTCCTCGGCCTTCGCGACGGCCCAGTCGGGGATTCCGGCCTCGGTGCCGTTCTCGACGATACCGTGGATGGCGGAGGCGGTGGGCACCCAGTAAGTGTCTTCGTCGGCCATGAGCGCGGCGGCTTCGGCGTCCATGAACGTCCCGTGTTCGACGCTCGTGATGCCGGCGCGCGTCGCGTTCTTGATGCCGGTGACGCTGTGGCAGTGCGCGGCGGTCGGCCGGCCTTTCGCGGACGCGGCGTCGACGAGCGCGTCGAGTTCCTCGGGGCTCATCTCGTACCCGCCGATTTCTGCGCCCTCGGTGAGCACGCCGCCGGTGGCCATCGTCTTCACGACCTCCGCGCCCTTCTTCAGCTGCTCGCGGACGGCCTTCTTCACCTCCGCGGGGCCGTCGGCTTCGCGGCCCGCCCAGTGGCCGTGCCCGCCGGTGACGATGACGGCGGACCCACAGGGGACGACGCGCGGCCCCTCGACGAGGCCTTCGTCGATGGCGTCGCGGGTGTCGGGGCCGAGCGTGCCGGCGGAGCCGAGGTCGCGGACGGTCGTGACGCCCGCGCGCACGGCTTCCTGCATGTTCTTCGCGGCGCGGTACGCGAGCTTCGACGCCGACTCGCGGCGGATCTCCTCGGTGTTCGGCCGGCCGTCCATCGAGACGTGGACGTGCGAGTCGATGAGGCCGGGCGCGACGACGCCGCCGTCGCCGTCCACGACGACGTCCGGGTCGTTCGCGCTCGGCGATTCGCCGACCGCGGTGATCTCGCCGTTCTCGACGACGACCGGGCCTTCGCGCGCCCCGTCGACGTCCACGACTGTCGCGTTCTCGATAACGAGCATACTGAGAGTGGTGCACACACCACGAAAAAGGCGCAGGTAGCGGAAACCCCGCTAGCACGCGTCGAGTCGCGCGGTCATCTCGGCGTCCACCCACGCGACGAAGTCCGCGTCCTCTTCGTCGACGAGGTCGAGGTACTTGTCGACGTAGCCGGAGACGCCGAGGAACCGGACGGCGGCGTAGACGGGCTCGCGTTCCGCGTAGCCCTCGGGGAGGCCACCGGCGACCGAGCGGTAGCCGTCGAGGCAGGCCTCGCGGACGGCCGCGGGCGCGTCCTCGCGGAGCCCGGCGAACTGCTGGTCGAGCGCGCGGTAGAGGTCGCGCGCCGGGTCGCCGACGTACGCGAGCTCCCAGTCGAGAAAGCCCACCGCTTCGCCGTTCCAGACGGCGTTCGGCATCGCGGGGTCGCCGTGCGCGAGCGCCGCTGGCGCGTCCGAGAGCAGGTCGCGGTTCGCTTCGACGGCGGCTTTCACGCGGTCGAAATGCTCGTCGAAGCGGTCCGTGCTCGCGAGGTCGCGCGTCCACTCCACGCGCTCCGCGAGGAGCGTCGGCCACGAGCGCTCGGCCACGTCGAGGCCGCCAGCGTCGCCGCCGGTGACGTGGCCGTGTGCGTCGAAGCGGCAGTCGTGGACGCGCGCGAGCGCGCTTCCGACCGCGCGAGCGAGCGGCAGGCGATCGCCGCCGCTCCGCTCGCCCCAGGGGTGAATCAGCGACTCGCCGTCCATCGGCGCGGTCGCGAGATACGGCGTCGCGCGCGCGGTGTCGCTCGCGACGACGCGCGGCACGGGAACGCCGGCGTGCGCGCGGACGTAGTCGATGACTGCTCGCTCCCGCCGGATGCGCGTCGGGTCGCCGTCGAGACCGACCTTCACGTATCGCACGTCGCCGTCCGCGAGCGTCACGCGCGCGGTGGCGTTCGCGTCGTTCCACGACGGCCCCGCCGATTCGACGGCCGCGATTTCGCGACGCGGGAACGCGGCCGACACCGCCGCCGTCACGCGGTCACGGTGCTCCATACGCGCTCGTGGAGCGGGTGAGAAAAAGGCGCTTCGAGTGTGTGCGGACCGTTCAGAAGGGGGATTCGATGCTCTCGTCGGCCGGGTCGTCCTCGGCGTCCGAGAGCTCTTCGTCGCCGTTGAGCGTCTCCGCGAGTTCGCCGCGCTCGTCGAGCTCCGCGAGAATGTCGCTCCCGCCGATGAACTCGCCCTCGACGTACGTCTGCGGAATCGTCTCCCAGCCGGAGTGCTCGTTCAGCGCCTCCCGGAACGCTTCGAGGTTCTGGAGCGTATCCACCGTCTCGAAGTCCTCTCGATACTGACTGATGAGGCCGACCGCGCGCTTGCTGAACCCGCACTGCGGCATCATCCGGTCGCCCTTCATGAAGAGGACGACTTCGTTGTTCTCGATCGCGTCGTCGACGACGTCCTGCACTTCGTCCGCGTCGAGGCCCTCGCCCATCGGGTCGAACGTCATACCTAGGTGATGGCTGTGAAGGTGGAAAAGACTTCCCCGTACGAGCCGACGCGACAGCCGGCGAAATACCCGTCCGAGCCGACGCGGTGGCGGGTGGGCGTTATTCGCTTTTGCCGACGCGGATGACTTGGAGGAGGGATTCGACGGGGATGCCTTCGAGTTCGTCGACGCCCTGTTTGTCGACGAGGACGCCGCAGGCGAGGGCGTCGCCGCCGGCTTCGTCGATGGCGGTGACGGCTTCGGTCATGGTCGTGCCGGAGGTGATGGTGTCGTCGACGACGAAGCAGCGCTTGTCTTCGACCTGCGCGAAGTTCCGGCTGAACCCGCCGGTGAGGTTCTCGATGTCGCCTTCGTTCCACTGGTGTTTGCGGGGGGTGTAGGTGCCGATGTCGGAGGAGAGTTCGCGGGCGACGACGGTGGCGAGGGGGACGCCGGCTTTCTCGATGCCGACGACGACGTCGACGTCGTGGGTGTGTTCGCGGAGCTGGTCGGCCATGGCCGCGCCGACGGAGCTGAGGCGCGCGCCGGCTTCACCGATGGCGCTCCAGTCGACGTGGACGTCCTGTGGGCCGTCGGTGGCGGGGGGACGGTGGCCGCGGCCGGGCTCGCGGTCGTCGGCGTCGGAGTCGCCGCCGGCGCGTTCGACGAGCCAGGACGCGGTCTCGCGGGAGACGTTCAGCTCGTCCGCGATTTCGCCCTTGGAGAGGCCGCGGTCGGAGAGCTCGGCCGCGCTCTCGATGAGGTCGTCAACGTTCTTCATACGTGGCGAGTTCGACGGCCGTCTTGATGGTCGTTTCGTCCTCGCGGAACGCTGCCGCCGGGTCGTCGAAGGCGGGGGCGACGGTCGTGAGGGCGTCGAGGAAGTCGGTGTCCATATCGGCGAGGGCGTCGGCGGCGGCGCGGAAGTGCCGGGCGTTCGAGTTCACGCTCCCGACGACGGCCTTGTTCGAGAGGACGGCGTCGCGGTGGACGTGGGCGAGCGGCACGGATTCCTCGTGGGTGCCTTCGGGGACGCCGAGGAGGGCGGCGACGCCGTTCGGCGCGAGCGCGTCGAGCGATTCGACGGCGTGCGGCGGGTGGCCGGTCGCCTCGACGACGAGGTCGGCGGGCTCGTAGGCGTCGGCGAACGCGGCGAGCGGGGTGTCGCGGGCGTCGACGTAGGCGGCGTCGAAGCGGTCGAGGACGCGGACGCTCGGGTGGTCGGGGTCGCGCTGGCCGAGGCAGTACACAGTGTCGTAGTGGCCGGCGGTCGTCGCTCCGTCGGTGAGCGCGGCGACGGCGAGGAGGCCGAGCGGGCCGTTCCCGAGGACGAGCGCGGTGTCGGGCTCCCAGCGGAAGGAGGAGCGGGCGGCGGCCGCGAGTTCGAAGGCTTTCTCGACGACGCTGACGGGTTCGACGAGGAAGCCGTAGTCGGCGAGGTCGTCGGGGAGTTCGACGAGATCGGCGGCGGGGCTGGTGACGTATTCGGCCATGTAGCCGTCCGCGCCGTCGATGCCGCGTTCGACGTAGCCGCCGGGCGGAGCCATGTCGGGTTCGCCGCGGTCGAAGTAGGGGTTCGGGCCGCCCGCGGGCGGGCGGCGGACGGTCGGCGCGACGACCGCGCCCTCGTCGAGGTCGGTGTCGTTCGCGTCGACGACGACCCCGACGGCTTCGTGGCCGAGGACGAGTTCGTCCGCGCCCTCGGGGAAGCCGCCGTGGTCGCCGGCGATGACGGCGTGGTCGGTGCCGTCGACGCCGACGCGGAGAACGCGGACGAGCGCCTCGCCTGACGCCGGCGTCGGCGGGTCTCGCTCGACGACGCGGGGCGTCCGGTCGTCGCGGCCGACGGCGATCGCGTGCATATCCGTACTCCGCGACACGCCGACAAAAAGTTTATTCTATATCGAGTAATTATTGCTGGCTGCGCGGGGCGGCGTCGGACTCTTGGCTCCGCCGCGCCACTACCGACCATGACCGACCGCTACGACGAACTCTACGCGGTCTACGAGACCGTCGACGCGGAGACCATCCGCGCCTACCAGGACCTCGTCGACCTCTACCCGCCGCTCGACTCGTCCGTCGCGCTCTCCTACTGGGAGGACGCGAGCGAGACGCTCGCCGAGAAACGCGCCGACGTCGCCGACCGCTACGGCGAGGGCGTCGCCGACCTCGTCGCCCGCGCCTCCCGCGACCAGGCGTTCACCGCGCTCGACCTCTACACGTCCTACGGACGCGGCGTGAACGTCCTCGTCCTCGACGTCGACGAGACCCTGCGCTCCGCCGGCCACACGGACAACGAAATCCCCCGGGAAGTCCTCCACCTCCTCACGGAGTTCCACGAGGCCGGCGTCCCCATCGTCATCTGCACCGGCCAGACCCTGGAGAACGTCAAGGGCTTCCTCATCCAGGGGTTAGGCAACGAGCTCGTCCACTCCGGCGACCTCAGCGTCGTCTACGAGACCGGCACCGGCGTCTTCACGCCGGGCCACGGCCCGGAGACGAAACGCCTCCTCTACGAGGACCTCGACGACGACGTCACCGAGGTCTTCGCCGAAGTCCGCGCGCGCGTCCTCTCCGACGCGCCCGGCGACATCCGCTCCGGCTGCCACCTCCAGGGGAACGAGTTCAACGTCACGCTCAAGCCGAACCACGAGACCGGCACCGAGCGCGCCGTCGACGTCGTCGCGCACGCGCTCCGCTGGCTCCTCTCCCTCCTCGGCGACGCCGTCTCCGACGCGAACGAGAGAGAAGTGAAAGCCTACTACGCGGCGCAAGACCCGGAAATCGCCGCCGTGCTCGACGCCGCCGACGACCGCCCCGACGTGTCCGTCCCGGACGCCGTCGCGGCGCGCCTCGAACGCATCGACGTCGCATACTACGAGGGCGACGCCGCCGAAATCGCGAGCAGAGAACTGAACAAAGTCGTCGGCGTCACCGCCGCGCTCGACGTGCTCGGCGTCGACGACCCGTTCGCGCTCGTGATGGGCGACTCGAAGAGCGACCGGCGCGTGATGGAGTGGGCGGCGGCGAACGACGCGGGCATCGCCGCCGCGCCGGCGCACGCCTCCGCGGGCGTCCGCGACTTCGTCGAAGCCCGCGACGACCTCGTCTTCGACAGCGGCCGTGCCGGCGACGTCCTCCGAACGACCTACGCGCTCAACCGCCTCGCAGCGCGAGCAGACGAGAACTAAACGAAGCCGCTAGGCGGCGAGTCGGAAGCGAACGGTGTCACCGGTGACGACGCGGCTCGACGCGGTGAGCGTGTTGTTCCCGGCGGCGCGGACGACGACGGTGTCGGCGCGGAGGCGCTCGCCGTCGAGTACGCCGAGGGCGGCGTGCCCGCCGCAGCGGTCGGCGAGCGCGTGCACGACGTCTTCGACGGTGGCGTCCTCGGGAACACCCACCCGAATTCGGTGGACGCCCGTGCGCGCGGCGAGCGACCCCAGTACCTCTACGGCAACGTCCATACTTCACCAACGGCTCGCGCCGGCAAAAAGTTTACTCGAACGTGAATTCGACACGAATGGTAACGTTGAGGGAGGGGGCACGCACAGGTTTCGCTGATGCCCGAGAACGCGCCCGCGCCCGGGAGCGCCGACCCGCTCGACCTCCACGGCGTCGTCCCGCCGACCCTCACCGCCTTCGACGAACAGGAGAACGTCGACCTCGAACGCACCGCCGCGCACGCCCGCTACGTCGTCGACCGCGGCGTCCACGGCGTCTTCCCGCTCGGCACGAACGGCGAGTTCCCGCTCCTCACAGCCGACGAGCGCGACGCCGTCGTCAAAGCGGTCGTCGACGAAATCGACGACGTCCCCGTCATCGCGGGCGTCGGCGCACCCTCCACGCACCAGACCGTCCGGCACGCCGAGCACGCAGAGGCCGTCGGCGCGGACGGCCTCGTCGTCGTCACGCCCTACTACTACCCGCTCGACGCCGAGGCCGCCGTCGCCCACTACGACGCCGTCGCCGACGCCGTCGACCTCCCCATATACGTCTACCACATCCCGTCCAAGACGGGGAACAGCCTCTCGCTCGACACGGTCGAGCGGCTCGCCGCCATCGAGAACGTCGCCGGCGTGAAGGACTCCTCGAAGGACGTCCCGTGGCTCGGACAGGCCATCGACGCGAACCCCGAGCTCACCTTCCTCTCGGGGTCGGACAGCCTGCTCTTCCCCGGCCTCGAAATCGGCTGCACCGGAGTGGTGTCCGCGGTCGCGAACGCCTTCCCCGAACTCGTCGTCGACCTCTACGACGCTTACGACGCCGGCGACGAGGACCGCGCGCGAGCCCTCCAATCGACGGTCTACGACGTCCGCAGCGCCATCAAGCGCGGCCCCTACATGGCCGGCGTGAAGACCGCGCTCGACCTCAAGGGCGAGGACTTCGGCGGGCTCCGCCGCCCGCTCCGCGCGATGGACGCCGTCGACCGGGCGGCGCTCCGCGACGACCTCGAACTCTTCGACCTCCTCTGAACCCATACGTTTACACGAACCCGAATAAACGATTATCCATGGTTGACTACGCGGACCTCCACGACCCGAACGCCGAGTACACGATGCGGGAGCTCTCGAGCGAGACGATGGGGCTTCAGGGCTCGCGCGGCGCGCGCGACGTCGAAATCACCGACGTGCAGACGACGATGGTCGACGGGAACTTCCCGTGGACGCTCGTCCGCGTCTACACCGACGCCGGCGTCGTCGGGACCGGTGAGGCGTACTGGGGCGCGGGCGTCCCCGAACTCATCCAGCGGATGAAGCCGTTCGTCGTCGGCGAGAACCCCCTCGACATCGACCGGCTCTACGAACACCTCGTGCAGAAGATGAGCGGCGAGGGAAGTGTCGAAGGCGTCACCGTCACGGCGATCTCCGGCATCGAGACGGCGCTCCACGACCTCGCCGGGAAGATTCTCGGGATTCCGGCGTACCAGCTACTCGGCGGGAAGTACCGCGACGAGGTCCGCGTCTACTGCGACTGCCACACCGAGGCGGAAGCCGACCCCGAGGCCTGCGCGGACGAGGCCGAACGCGTCGTCGAGGAACTCGGCTACGACGCGCTCAAGTTCGACCTCGACGTCCCCAGCGGGCTGGAGAAGGACCGAGCGAACCGCCACCTCCGGCCGGGCGAAATCCGACACAAGGCCGAAATCGTCGAGGCGGTGACGGAGCGCGTGAAGGACCGCGCGGACGTCGCCTTCGACTGCCACTGGACGTTCTCCGGCGGGAGCGCGAAACGCCTCGCCGCCGCTATCGAGGAGTACGACGTCTGGTGGCTCGAAGACCCCGTCCCGCCGGAGAACCTCGACGTTCAGGAGGAAGTGACGAAGTCGACGCTCACCCCTATCACGGTCGGGGAAAACCGCTACCGCGTGACGGAAGAACGCCGCCTGCTGGAGAACCAGGCGGTCGACATCATCGCCCCCGACCTGCCGAAGGTCGGCGGGATGCGCGAGACGCGGAAAATCGCGGACGTCGCGAACCAGTACTACGTCCCCGTCGCGATGCACAACGTCGCCTCGCCGGTCGGGACGATGGCGTCCGTGCACGTCGGCGCGGCGATCCCGAACAGCCTCGCCGTGGAGTACCACTCCTACGAGCTCGGCTGGTGGGGAGACCTCGTCGAGGAAGACCTCATCGAGGACGGTTCCATCACGGTGCCGGAAGAACCCGGTCTCGGCGTCACGCTCGACATGGACGCCGTCGAGGAACACATGGTCGACGGCGAGACCCTCTTCGACGAGGCCTGAAAGACCTCGTCGAGCAAGCAGAACGGCGTTCTGCCCAGTTCGACGAAGCCTAGCCTTCGTCGTGTTCGGGCGGGGCTGACAGCCGACACTCGGGGTGGTCGCGGGCGGTGTGTCGGACTCCCGCCGTGTTCGCCCGCGGTCGTTTTCAGCGGATACGGTGACGTCGCCGCGTTCCCGTATGTGAACTCTCGCCCCCGGTCGAACGCACCTTTATGCCGTTCGGCGCTCATTGGTACCGTATGGCATATTCTGTCGACTACGAGTTGGACGATAGCGACGAGAACGTCCATCACGTCTGGGACAACTCGATCGAGCCGGCGCTCACGGTCGAGCCCGGCGACGTGGTGCGGTTCGAGTGCCGGGACGCGTTCGACGGCCAGTTCGGGCCGGACGCGGAACTGGAAGACTTCCTGAACGCGAGCTTCGACCCCGTCCACCCCATCACGGGGCCGGTCTACGTCGAGGGCGCAGAGCCCGGTGACGTGCTCGCGGTGGAGTTCCTCGACTTCGAACACAAGGGCTGGGGGTACACGGGGTTCTTCGAGGGCGAACGCGGGTTCGGCCTCCTGCCGGAGGACTTCGAGGAGGGCGGCGTCCACATCTGGGACCTCGACCGCGACGTCGCGCACTTCGTGAACGGCATCGAGGTCCCCACCGACTGCTTCCCGGGAATCGCGGGTCTCGCGCCGGGAGAAGACGGCGAGTTCGGGACGCTCCCGCCACGCGACACCGGCGGGAACATGGACGTGAAACACGTCACGGAGGGGTCGACGCTCTACCTCCCCGTGGAGGCCGAGGGCGGGTTGTTCTCGACGGCGGACTGCCACGCCGCACAGGGCGACGGCGAGGTCTCCGTGACGGGCATCGAGGCCCCGATGTTCGTCACGGCGCGCTTCGACGTCCGAAAGGACATGGACATCGCGCAGCCACAGGTCCACTCCAGTCACCCGTACACGCCGACGGGGCGCGACGAACCCCAGTACGGAACCACGGGCATCGCGCCCGACCTGATGGACGCGACGAAGCTCGCGGTCCGCCACATGATCGACCACCTCGAAGCCGAACGCGGCCTCACCCGCGCGGAAGCCTACATCCTCTGCTCGGCCGCCGTCGACCTGAAGGTGAGCGAAGTCGTCGACGCGCCGAACTGGACGGTCACGGCGTACGTCGCTGACTCGCTGTTCCCCTGAGACGGCCTGGTGGACTCTCCAAGGGCGAGCGCCGAACGACGTGAGGCGTGAGGGCTTGGAACTCGGACGGTCACGGCGTACGTCGCTGACTCGCTGTTCCCCTGAGAGAGCGAACAGTCATCGGAGAACCGAAAGGCGGAGGCCGCGGTCGAGAGAAGTCGGAGTATGGAACTCGACGCGGACGCTGTCGGCTATCGCGAACTGTCCGGTGCGGTGGTTCCGCGACCCATCGCGTGGGTGAGCACGGAGAGCACGGACGGCACGCCGAACCTCGCGCCGTACTCCTTCTTCACTGTCGCGGCGGTCGACCCGCCGACGCTCGCGTTCTCCCCGAACAAATCGCGAGGGCGGAAGGATACGCCGCGGAACGCCGTCGAGACCGGAGAGTTCGTCGTGAACATCGTGACGGCGGACCTCGCCGCCGCGATGAACGAGACGAGCGCGACGATCCACGCCGACGAGGACGAGTTCGCCCACGCCGGTGTCACGCCCGAAGCCGCCGTGGCAGTGGCCGCGCCGCGCGTCGCCGAATCCCCCGTGAACTTCGAGTGCGAACTCCGCGACGTCGTCGACCTCGGCGGCTCCGACCTCGTGCTCGGCGAAGTCGTTCACGCGCACGTCGACGACGACGTTGCCACTGACGGGAAACTCGACACTGGGAAGCTCGACGTCGTCGGCCGCCTCGCCGGCAGCCAGTACTGCTACACGCGCGACCGCTTCGACCTCGAGCGACCCGACTGAGCGGTGAGAGTCGTGTTCAGTGGTCGTCTTCGCGCCACTTGTGCTCGCACTCGGTGCAGATGAAGAAACGCGTCTCTGACTCGTCCGCGGAGCGGATCTGCTGCATGTAGTAGTACGCCTCCATGTTCCCACACTCCGGGCACTTCACGGTCGTCTTCGGCATCCCCTGGTCTTCGGCGTCGGAGACGTCGATGACGCCCGAGTCCTCTTGCTTCCCGGCGCTGACGAACTCCGCGGTGTCGCCCTTCGGCTTCTCGAACCCGCAGTCCTCGTTCGTGCAGACCCACGTGCCGTCGCGGCCTTGCATCATCGAACCGCACTCGTCGCAGAACTCCATGATTACTCGGGCTAGTCCATCGAGCGTGATAAACGCGGTGTTTCGGCGGGTTCGCTCTCAGGCGTCGCCTTCGCTCTGCCCGGGTTCGCCGACCGCCTCCGTCGGGAGCGCGTTCATCACTTCCGTTACGAGATCCGCCGGATCGTCGAAGACGTCCTCCTCGATGCGGGCGAGCACGTCCGACAGCCGCTCGTCGCCGTCCGCGTAGACGAGCACGACGTCGTCGAGCTCCTCGCGCGCGTTGCTGTTCGTCATCGGATACGCGAGGTCCTCGACGGTGTCCTCTAAGTCCTTCAGCTTGACATCCCGGGCCATGCAGGGGAATACTCCACCCCACGTGGTAACTGTTGGGGCGAGAAGAGAAGCACCCACTGCCGAACCGGGTAGTCGTCTACACCGACCCGTCTGCCGAACCGGGTGGTCGTCTACACCGACCCGTCTCTCGAACCGGGTCGGAGTTATTCGAAGTCGGGGTCGCGGTCGTCGAGGAAGGCCTGCATGCCTTCGCGCTGGTCGTGGGTGCCGAAGAGGGACGCCCACGTGCGGCGTTCGAAGTCGAGGCCTGCGCCGAGGTCGGTTTCGTGGCTCTGGTTGATGGCTTCCTTCGCGGCGGCGAGCGCGAAGCGCGGCTGGTCGGCGAGGTCGCTGGCGAGCGCGGCGACGTGCTCGTCGAGTTCGTCGTGCGCGACGACGTCGCCGACGAGGCCGTACTCGTGGGCGTCTTGGGCGTCGAGGCGGTCGCCGAAGTAGATGAGGCGGCGGGCGACTTCGTCGCCGACGAGGCGGGGGAGGCGCTGCGTGCCGCCCCAGCCGGGGATGATGCCGAGGTCGATTTCGGTCTGCCCGATGATGGCGCGTTCGCTGGCGACGCGGAGGTCGCAGGCGAGCGCGATTTCGCAGCCGCCGCCGAACGCGTAGCCGTTGATGGCGGCGATGACGGGCGCGGGGAAGGCCTCTAAGTCCGTCGTGATGTCGTGGCCGAGTTTCGCGTACTCGTGGGCCTCCGTGGTGCTCATCGACTGCATGTGGGAGATGTCCGCGCCGGCGATGAACGCCTTGTCGCCCGCGCCGGTGACGACGAGCGCGTTGGGTTCGGCGTCGGCGGCGTCGGCGATGGCGGTGCGGAGCGCTTCGAGCGTCGGGCGGTTGAGCGCGTTCAGGCGGTCCGGTCGGTTCACCGTGATGGTCGCGACGTCGTCCTCGACGGCGAGTTGAATCGTCTCTGCCATACGTAGCGTGTCGAGTGACGGGGGAATAACCGTGTGGGGTTTTCGGGGCGGCGCGCATGGACAACACCAAAATAAGAGCGGGGGGAACGGGAGGGTATGAGTGACGACGGGGAGCTCGGAGCGGAGGCGCGCGAGCGCCTCGAAGACCTGGTGGAACTCCAGCCGACGAAGAACAAGGTCTTACAGGACCGCTGGGGGATGGAGTCGGGGAGCGACGTCCACCAGTACCTCGAAGGCGAGCTGAAAGACTACTACTACCGGGACGAGGACAGTTTGATTCGCCCGACGGCGGCGGCGACGGCGCTCGTCGAGGGTCGCGAGCTCGACGTCGTTGCGGTCCACATGACCGAGGACGAACACCGCGTCTTCGAGGTGTTGAACGCGCCGGACGACGAGTCGGAGAGCGTCGTCGCCATCCTCCACAAAGTACGGGAGGCGTTCGACGACCCCGAGCTGGGGACGAAGCCGGTGAAGTCCGCGCTCCAGTCGCTGAAGCGGAAGGGCGTCGTGGACGTCGTCTACCGAACGGTTCCGACGTACCGGCTGGCGGTGGAGCGAGAGCGCGTTGAGCGGACGAACGACTGAATATTTTACGCGGTCGTCACGCGGAAGTCGTAGTCGAGCGCGTCGCGAATCTCGTTGAGGCGGTCGAGGACGAGGACGGCCATCGCGTCGCCGCCGACGGGAATGCTGCCGGGCGGGCCGTCGCTCGCGCGGTCGAGGACGCTGTCGACGGCGCGGAGGAGCGGGTCGCGCGCGTCGTCCGCGGACGCCCACGTGAGGTCGATGCCGGTGTCCGAGCGGGTGGGGCGGGCGCGTTCGAGTCGGTGGAGCGGGTAGCTTCGCTCGTCGCGGCCGGTGCCGACGTCGAGCGACGTCGGCGTGAGCGCGTACTCGGTGTCGCGGACCGTCCAGGAGACGAGGGAGCCGACGGGGTAGACGGCGGCACCGTCGATGTCGGCGACGGCGAGCCAGGCGGCTTCGAGGAGCTCCCGGTCGTCGGCGGCGTAGAGGGCGCGGACCTGGCGGTTGCGGGGGACGGAGTGGTAGCGCGGTCGGTCGCCGTCGCGGACGGCGATTCCGTCGATGGCGTCGCGACGCCAGTCGACGGCGTCCCGCTCGGCGAGGGGTGCGCCGAGGACGCGGGCGAGCGCGGCTTCGTCGGCGGGGAGGGCGGCGACGCGTTCCGTGCCGTCGCCGCCGAGGACGCGGTCGGCGGCCGGCACGGGGTCGAGGTCGTCGAACGCGCTGGCGGCGTCGGGTGCGCGCGCGTCGAGTTCGGTCGGGGTCGCAGAAACGTGGACGTGGCTCGCGCTGTCGCAGGCGGCGTGTACGACCGCGTTCTCGGCGGCGAACGCGGTTCGGTCGTCGACGGACGGGCCGTAGTAGAGGCGGTGGGTCGCGTCGACGCCGCTGAGCGGGCCACGGAGCGACATATTTATTTCTCGTCTTCTTCCCATTTAATTTTCTCGGCCGCCGGACGGCGACGCCGGCGCTGGTCCGCGAGAACACGCTTCACGGTCTGTCCCGGGCCGCCCTCGATGGGCCACCCCTTCGTCCGCCACGCCGGCGGCTCCGGCGAGAACTCGCCGCAGGAACCCGAGCACTCCGCGGCCGTCACTTCTCGACCTTTCGCGTGGCAGTACGGCACGAAGTCGTGTTCGGCCGCCCGGAGGTCGAAGTACCGGCAGTCCGGCCGCATCGTGTCCGCGTACGACCGCCAGCCGCGCTCGTACGCGCGCTCGGCGATGCGGTACCGGCGGTCGCGCTTCCACCCCGGACTCCGGTAGTCGAACTCGCAGCCGTCGTCGGCCCGCGACTCGATGTGCGTGCCGGGTTCACCGGGAGAGAGCGTCGTCGGCCGCCAGGCGACGTCTGCCCGCATCTCGTCGTCGAACGCGAGCACGCCCGCCTCGACCGGCATCTCGGCGAGGAGCGCGCGCTCCCCTGCCTCGCGCGTTGCCACCCACACCTCGTCGGCGAGGCCGAGGGCGACGTCGCGCTCCATCTGGTCGGCGAGCGCGCGCGCCGCCGACGCGTCCAGGTCGGGTTTGTTCTCGATGGCGACTACGCGCTCCACCCACTCCGGGTAGAAGTTCGTGCGCCGGATCTCGATGCGGTTCCCGTTCCGGCGTTTCTCCAGCGCGTCACGCGCCGCCGCCCGGTGGATGTGCTCGCGGACGTACCGCCACGGGTAGCCCGGGTCGGGGAGACAGTCTCGGTAGTACGCCCACTCGCGGGGCGCGTGCTCGACGAGGAAGCGGAGGTCGCTGTCGAGCGCCCGTTCGCCGAAGGCCGCGCGGGCGTCGAGTTTCGTAGGGTCCGCCTCGACGACGACGGTGTCCCAGCGCCGCCGCTGGAGGCCGAGTTGGCGGGCGACGAAGAAGGCGTCGTGTTCCGCGAAGCGATGCCACTCGCGCTCCGCCCACGCGCAGACGCGGAGTTCGAACGGGAACTCCACGACGTCCTCAGGCCTCGGCCTTCTGTTCCAGGAACTCCTTGGCCTCTTCGAGGATGTCGCGCGGGCCGTCCTGCGTGATAGTGTTGATCGCCTGTTCGTAATCCCGCCACTGGAGGTCGGAGTGCTCGTTGGAGAGCTCCGCGGAGGCTTCGTGGGAGCGGGCGATGAACAGGTGGACCGTCTTGTGAATCCGGTTCCCGTTCGCTTCGAAGACGTAGTCGTACTCCTCTCTGAAGCCGTCGATGAGACGGAAGTCCTCGATGCCCGCTTCCTCCTGCACCTCCCTGATAGCGGTTTGCTGCAGTTCTTCGTCCCCCTCGACGCCGCCCTTCGGGAACTCCCAGTCCCCGGGCCGGCTCTTGAGGAGGAGGTATTCGCGCCGGCCGCGGGTATCCCGGAAGAGGATCGCTCCGGCGCTGGTCGCTTCGACCGTCATTACACCTCTCTAGTCGACCGTGGATTAAGAGAATGTCGGACGGACCACGAGGCGTTCGCGCGCTCGCGCGTCCCGCGCGAGGCCGCATTCGACGCCCGCCGTCGACGGCGACTGTCACGGACGTTCACCCCCGCCGGAGAACCCACACGACTTTTGTCGTTGCACGTTCTCGTAACGTGATACGCGCATCCCAGCTATGACCTTCGTCACAAAACTAACTCTCAACAGCGGGGACCGAGCGGCCCTCGACGGCGTCGTCGAGGACATCCGCGAGACGGTCCGCCGGAAGGGCGCGGAGTTCCGCGGCCCGCACACGAAACCGCCGAACAACCATCGAATCAGCCAGTACAAGGGCCTCGACGGCGACGACGCGGCGCAGTATCCGTCGTGGTCGTACACGGTCTACCGCCGGAAGGTCGAAATCGTCGGGCACGACGACCTCGCGCGGCAGATTATGGAGTGGGATTTCCCGGAGAGCGTGAAGATCGAAGCGGACATCGAGCACGTGCAGGCCGTCGGTTCGACGGCGTAAGCACTTCTCTCTACCCGCCGTACTCGCGAGTTACAGCGGCGGTGCCGCGTCTTAGAAGACGCTGTAGTTGACGGCGTACGCCCAGGTCTGGCCGCCGACGACGAGGAAGCCGAGCGCCGCGCCGGTCAGGCCGACGTTCTTGAGGAACTGCGTCCGCTCGTTCTGTTTCTGGTCGTCGGGGGCGGCCCAGTAGTCGTGGACGGTGAACGAGGAGACGAGGAGGAAGACGGCGATAGCGCCGGCGGAGAGGACGGGGAGGACGCCGAGGACGATGCCGAGGCCGCCGAGGACGAGCATCCCGCCGGAGACGAGGACGCCGGCGCGCGGGGCGGGGATGCCGTTGGCGTCGGCGTAGCCGGCGAGCGTGTCGGCGTTCCGGAAGTGGTTGAGGCCCATGTAGGCCATCGCGAGGCCGAAGAGGAGGCGGCCGAGGAGGAAGACGACGCCGCCGACGCCGCTGTCGATGGCCATCAGGCGGACACCTCCGGAGAGACGGTGGGTTCGGTGGCGGTACTCGCGTGCGTGGACGAATCGTGCGTCACAGCCGCCGATAGGGCCGACACCGGCATATATCCTCGCTAACTGATAGGTAAGGGGGTGTCGTCGACGCCATCACAGTAACACTGTGTAACCAGATTCGGAACCGAACCTTGAGGAGGGGGGAGGGCGTAGGGAGAGGCGATGAGTGAAACTTCGACGGGGACGGACGTGGCGAACGCGGCGTGTGGCGTGGTCGACTCCTTCGACCAGATCGGCTCGACGTGGCGGCTCGTCGTCCTCCACGACCTCCAGGGCGGCGAGAAGCGGTTCAACGAGCTCAAACGCTCCACGGACGCGTCGAGTCGGACGCTCTCACGGGTCCTCGACGACCTCGGCGAGCACGGCCTCGTCGACCGCCGTCTGGAGGAGGACGCGCCCGTGGCGACCTACTACTCGCTCACGGCGAAGGGCGAGGCGCTCTGCCCGGTGTTCGACGAGATCGAGAAGTGGGCGACGGAGTGGCTCGCGGAGTCCCCGGAACCCCCGGGGTCCGCGTAGTCAGTCGCCGCTGCGGGCGGCGAGCGCGAGGAAGACGAGGAGGAGCGCCCAGCCGTAGAAGACGAAGGGGAGGACGGCGGCGGGGTTGACGACCATCGCGGCGGCGTCGTACGTCTCTGCGAGCCCCGGCATCTGACTGTACCCGACGAGCACGCCGCCCGCCCACGGGAACATGTAGGAGGGGGCGGTGGTGGAGGCGTCGAGGAGGTTCGCGAGCCGGTGGGCGTCGATGCCGAAGCGCTCGCCGAGCTCTTCGAACATCGGGGCGATGCCGATTTCGATGGCGGTGTTGACGGTGACGAGGGCGTTGAGGCAGGTGCCGCCGACGAAGAGTGCGACTTCTGCGGTTCGGCGGCTGTTCACGTGCGTCGTGACGAAATCCCGGATGCGCGCGAGCGCGCCGCCCGCGGCCATGATTTCGCTGATGCCGACGACGAGGAGCGTGAGGACGACGAGGGGGAACGCGCCGACGACGCCGGTGTAGATGCCGCCGCCGACGCTGTCCGTGCCCGCCTGCTGGACGACGGGGAGGACGGAGAACGCACCGGGGTTCGTCGCGCCGAAGGAGAGGAGGTCCCAGGGGGCGGCGAGGCCGCAGGCGAGGTCGATAGCGGTGCCGACGATGATGCCCGCGGAGACCGCGGTGACGACGTGGTAGCCCGCCATGGCGAGCGCGACGACGAGGCCGACGGCGAAGAGGTGGAGGAGGCCGACGGGGTTCCCGGAGGCGACGGCGCTCGCGTCGCCCGCGATGGACGCGCCGGGGAGGACGAGGCCGGCGACGAGGAAGGCGACGAGCGCGAGACCGGAGGCGACGCCGACGGCCGGGAGGCGGGAGGTGACGGCGTCGCCGACGGGAACTCCCTGTGTCTGCGCGGAGACGATGGTGGTGTCGCTGACGGGTGCGAGGTTGTCGCCGAAAGCCGCGCCGGAGAGAATCGCGCCGAACGTGAGGACGGGACTCGCGCCGAGGAGCACGGCGGCGGGGAAGAAGAGCGTGACGAAGGCGACGACGGTGCCCGCGCCGCTGCCGACGCCGACGGCGAGGAGGCCGGCGAGGACGAAGCCGACGGCGGGGAGGAGGAAGGCGGGGGCGTCGAGCGCGGTGGCGGCCCAGACGAGGCCGTCGACGAACCCGCCGACGAGGAGGACGCGCGCGAAGACGGCCGCCCAGAGCCACGCGATGATGGCGGTGATGGCGGTGCGCTGGCCCATCCCCTCGATGAGGGCGGCGGCGTACTCCTCGGGCGGGTCCTTGGTGAGGACGAGGCCGGCGAGGAGGCCGACGAACGCGCCGACGGCGAGGCCGGAGGTGTCGCCGATGCCGAGCGCGCCGGTCTGCGTGACGGCCCACGCGACGAAGACGCCGAGCGGAATCGCGCTGGCGAGCGGGCCGCCGTAGAAGACGACGTCCGGGATGCGCGCGGCGACGTCGTGCCGGCGAGTCATATAGAAAATACTCACGAGATACGCGCGCAAAAAATACATGGCCCACGGCGCTCCCGAACCGGGTGGCGAGCGTCGCGAGAGCGGACGCCGCGCCGAGTGCGGTGCTCAGAACGCGGCGTCGCCGACGGTCACGAGGAACTCGGCGTCCCCGGTGTGGGCGGCCGCGTCCCAGTCGGTCACGCGGACGCGGACGCGCTTCCGAACGCTCTCGTCGGGGGCGTCGTGGACCGTCAGGACGCTGTCGCCGATGCGGGCGACGGCGCGGCCCTCGGCGTCCGTGCCGGTGACGACGACGACGAACTCCGACTCGGGGTCGAAGTCCGGGGTGTTCGTGCGGAACCCGACGCCGGCGAGGAACGCGTCGAGATTCATACGCGCGCCACCTCCTCGGCCTCGCGGTCCGTCGTGTACTCCAGGCCGTAGCCCGTGAGGGCCGCGGCGAGGAAGACGAAGAACAGGAACCAGCCGTGGAAGACGAACGGCCAGACGCTCACGGGGTTGACCTGCATCGCCTCGACGCCGTACTGCTCGACGAGGTCGGGCATCTGGCTGTAGCCCGCGAGCACGCCGCCCGCCCACGGGAAGATGTAGCCGAGCGCGCTCGTGTTCGCGTCGAGGATGTTCGCGCGGCGGTAGCCGTTGATGTTGAACTGCTCGCCGACGCGCGCGACGTAGGGCGCGATGGCGATTTCGGCGGCGGTGTTAATCGTGATCATCGAGTTGACGAGCGCGGTGCCGAGGACGAGCGTCGTCTCCGCGCGGCGCACGGACGTCGCGACCGTGGAGAGCAGGAGCTCCTGAATGGCGTCGAACGCGCCCCCGCGAACCATGATGCGCGCGCCGGAGACGATGAGCAGGGTGAGGACGATGAGCGGGAAGAACCCGGACGCGCCGGCGTAGAGGCTGCCTGAGACGCCGGACGCCGCGCCGTCGCTCGCGAACTGGACGACGGGGAGCCACGTGAAGGCGTCGGCGAACGGCGCGGTCGCCGGCGCGGTGAACAGGACGATTTCGCTCGCCGGCTCCAGCCCGAAGACGAGGTTGAAGACGATGGCGGCGAGGATGCCCCACGTGATGGCTTCGACGATGTGCCGGCCGTTCACGGCGGTGTAGATGACGACGCCCATCGAGACGAGGTGGACGAGGCCGACGACGTTCCCGGTCGGGAGGCCGTCGCCGCTCGGTGCGGACGTCGGCATCACCGCGCCCGCGACGAGGTAGGCGACGAGCGCGAGCGCCGCGGCGACGAACGCGTACTTCAACCGGGAGGCGACGACGCCGCCGATGTCCGCGTTCTGCGTCACCGCGCTCACGATGGTCGTGTCGCTGACGGGCGCGAGGTTGTCCCCGAAGACCGCGCCCGAGAGAATCGCGCCGAACATGAGGACCGGGTTCGCGCCGAGCAGCACGGTCGCCGGGAAGAACGTCGTGACGAACGTGATGGCCGTCCCGTAGCCCGTGCCGATACCGGTCGCGAGAAGCGCGGCGAGCAGGAACGTCAACGCCGGCAGCACGACGAGGAGCGTGCTCCGCGGAATCGGAACCGCTTGTGCGACCCAGATGAGCCCGGAGACGAACCCCCCGTCCTGGAGGAGCTGGGCGAACATCCCCGCCCACAGCCACGCCACGATAGCGGTCGCGGCGACGCGCTGCGTCATCCCCTCGAAGATCGTGTTCGCGTAGCGCTTCCAGTCGCCTTTCGCGAAGAACATCCCGACGACGAGCGCCGCCAGCATGCCGACGACGAGCCCCGTCGTGTCGCCGATGCCGAAGAGGCCGGACTGTACAATGGCCCACGCGACGAAGAAGCCGAGCGGAATCGCGCTCGCCCACCGGCCGCCGTGAAAGTCGAGCGCCGGTTCGTCGCGAGCCTGTTCGGCGTCACGGAGCTCCGCCTCGACGTCCGCGTCGAGGTCGTCTTCGGTCACGGTATCACCATATCACCTCGTTCCGTCGGCGTCCGCCAAATACCCCCGTGGATGCGTTCTGATAGGTCGCCGGGAATTCGGGTTGCCGGACCGCGAGTCTTTAACCCGCCCGACGCCCTCAACGCGGCTATGACGGACACCGACCACCTCGTCTCGCTCCGCCGCGACCTCCACCGCCACCCCGAGCCCGCGTGGTGTGAGTATTACACGACCGCGCGCATCGCCGACGAAGTCGAACGCATCGGCGTCGACGACCTCTTCCTCGGCGCGGACGCCGTGAACGAAGCGGAACGCATGGCCGTCCCCGACGAGGCCACGCGCCGCGAGTGGGCGGATCGCGCGCGCGACGACGGCGCGAACCCCGACGTCCTCGACGACCTCGGCACCGGACCGACGGGCGCGGTCGCCGTCCTCGAACGCGGTGACGGTCCCGTCGTCGGCCTCCGCGTCGACATCGACGCCCTCCACATCACCGAATCCGAGAGCGACGCCCACTGCCCCGCCGCCGAGGGCTTCCGCTCCGAGCACGAGGGCTACATGCACGCCTGCGGGCACGACGCCCACGTCACCTTCGGCCTCGGCGTCCTCGAACGCGTGAAAGCGAGCGACTTCGAAGGGACGTTCAAGGTCTTCTTCCAGCCCGCCGAAGAACGCATCGGCGGCGGGAAGGCGATGGCGAAGAGCCGGCACATCGCCGACGTCGACTACCTCTACGGCGTCCACGTCGGCCTCGACCACCCGACCGGCGAAATCGTCGCGGGCCTCGACGGCTTCCTCGCCGTCAGCCACTTCCTCGCCGAGTTCGAGGGAGAACCCGCGCACGCGGGCGCACACCCCGAAGAAGGAAAGAATACCGTGCAGGCGATGGCGGCCGCCGTCCAGAACCTCTACGCGATTCCGCGGCACGCCGACGGCGCGACCCGCGTCAACGCCGGCCTCGTCGGCGGCGGCACCGCCACGAACATCATCCCCGACGAATCCCACGTCGAAGGCGAAGTCCGCGGAGAGACCACCGAACTGAAAGACTACATGCGCGAGCGCGCCGAGCGCGTCCTCGAATCCGCCGCCGACATGCACGACGTCTCGGTGGACATCTCGACGGAGGGCGAAGCGCCGAGCGCGACCTCCGACCAGGCGCTCGTCGACCTCGTCGAAGCCGTCGCCGCCACCACGAGCGGCGTCGACTCCGTCCTCGAACGCGACGCGCTCGGCGGGAGCGAGGACGCCACCTACCTCATGCAGGAAGTCCAGCAGCACGGCGGGCTCGCGTGCTACCTCTGCGTCGGCACCAGCCACCCCGGCGGCCACCACACCAAGACCTTCGACGTCGAAGAGGACACCCTCCGCATCGGCGTCGACGTCATCGCCGAAACCGTCCGCGACACCTTCGAAAACCAGCCGTAAGAGTGGTTAGTATTTCGCGTCCGCGCCGGTGACGTCGTAGACGCGCTCCATGATCTCGTCGCGTTCTTCCTGCCACGACTCGAACTCGAAGGGACTGGAGGGGTAGCTCTCGTAGTGGTCGAGGAGTTCGTCGGCGACCTGCTTCGTCTTGTAGAAGTTCCAGATCTGCCCCCAGTGGCCGAAGCTCTTCACGGCGGTCTGGAGCGCGACCATCGGACTGATCGACGTGCTGCCCGCGTAGAGCGCCTCGGAGAGTTTCTCGCCGGGGAGGCGGGCGAGGAGGCTCATCAGGTCGTCGATGTCGACGGCGGTCGAGAGGATGTTGTAGACGTCGAGGCCGGCGTACCGGCCGCCGAAGTGGTCCATGACGCGCTCGTTGTACGACCAGAGCTGTTCCTCGGAGACGTCGTCGTTCTCGATGCCCTCGATGGCGGCCTCGGCGGCGTACTTCCCGGAGTACGCCGCGCCCGCGATACCGCCCCCGGTCGTGGGGTTCACGAGCGCCGCGGCGTCGCCGACGGCCATGTAGCCGGGCGCGACCGCCGAATCGTACGGCCGGCGCGTCGGGAGCGCCGCCCCGAGCTTATCGAGGACTTCCGCGTTCGCGAACTCCTCGCGGTGCTGGAGGTCCTCCTTCAGGTCCTCCACGAGCTTCATCGGCTCCTCGTTCATCTGGAAGCCCAGCCCCGCGTTGATCTCGGTCCCCGTGCGCGGGAAGTACCAGAGGTAGCCCGCCGCGCGCTTCGTCGGCTTGAACACCAGCGCGTCCTTCCACTCCACTTCCTCCTCGACTTCGACAATCTCGCGGTACGCCGAGCAGAACTGGCTGTAGGAGACGTTCGTGTCGAACGTCGAATCCGAGAAGTCGACTTTATCCTGCAGGAGACTCAGCGAGCCCGCCGCGTCGATGACGACGTCGCCGGTGAACTCGTGTGCCTCGCCCTTCGTCTTCCCGCGCACGCCCGTCACTCGCCCGGCCTTATCCTGGTCGACGTCCGTGACGACGACGTCGTAGTAGAAGTCAACGCCGTGGTCTTCCGCCCCTTGGATGACGCAGCGGCCGTACTCCCAGCGGTCGATGACCGCGAGCTCACCGGGAACGGGGATTTCGAGCACCGTGTCCTCCTGCGGAATTTCGAACCGCCCGTGGTCGACCTCCGTGTTCGTTATCGCGGGTTCGAGCTTCCGCTTCGGGATGGCGTCCGGGAAGTTCGCCGCGCCCTTCAGCGCGTCGCCGCACGCGATGTGCCCCGCCTCCTCCGCCGACTTCCGCTCGACGATACAGGCGTCGTATCCGGCTTTCGCGGCCGTCGCCGCCGCGTAGCAGCCCGACGTCCCCGCGCCCACGACGACGACGTCGTACTCGTGTGTAGTCATACGCCAGTGATTGCCGCGACGTGGGAAAACTCTTTATAGAAATCCGTCGCCCCAGCGGGGACACGGCGTAGTAAAGAGATATACGGGCGGTCGTCCAACCGGTTTCCATGACCGACTACACTGTCGAGTTCGTCAGCCGGGACGAGACCATCGAGGTGTCCGACAAGGAGACGATTCTCAAGGCGTGCTTCCGCGAAGGCATCGCCCAGGAGTACTCCTGCCGCGTCGGCATGTGCCTCGCGTGCTCTGCCGAAATCGTCGAAGGCGACGTCGAACAGCCCGCCGCTCGCGGCCTCACCGACGAGGAAGCCGAGGACTACGCGCTCACCTGCATGGCGCGCCCCGCCTCCGACCTCGTCCTCGACCGCGGGAAGTACCCGCCGAGCATCGAGAACGACGCCGCGACCACCGACGCCGCACCCGCCGACGACGACTGATCCGGCTATCAAGCCGGGTTAGACGACGACTGCGCCGTCTGTCGAACCGGCGCAGACCCATGACTCTTTCTCAGTCAGGGACGCTTCCAGTCGAACGCCTCGTCGAGGTCGCCGGCGAGCGCCCGCGGGCTTCCGCCGTGCTCTCGGAACGCGTACCGGTACGCGTCCTCCCAGACGCCGAAATCCACGGAGGCGTAGCACTCGTGGTTCGGATAGCCGTCGTGCCGACCCGAGACTTCCACGACTCCGCGGCGGTTCGCCGTCACGTCCACTTCGGCGTCGACGGTCGCGGGCTCCTCGACCAGTGGGTTCCCCGCGGAGAGCGCGAGCCGGAAGGACACCGTCTCCTCGTCCTCGGCCCACTCGACGTTCCGGAGCGCGAGACCGGTGGTGTCGGCCGTCCCCGAGTCCATCGTCACGCCGGCCGCGTCGGTGACGCGCTTCCGCGACCGACCGGTGTCGGCGTGGAAGACGACCTCGCCGCGGTCGAAGTCCGCCGTCGCTTCGGCTTCGACGCGCGACCGGCCCGTCCACGCCGCGTACGGCGTGAAACCGCGGTCGTCCCCCTCGAACTCGACGGTCGCCTCCTCGACGGGACGCGGCTCGATCCACTCGTCGGGGATGAAGACGGCGTAGCGAACGCGGACCGTCGAGGTCTGACCCGGTTCGACAGACGGGTCAGTCGGGGGCTCGTCAGTCACACTCCGAGAGGCGTCGCCCACCCGGATGAACGCGTCGGCTCACGACGCGGTAAGGGCGAACAGGCGGCACGCGAAGGATTCCAACTCCCTCATCGACTGTCGAACCGGCTCGGACGGATACCTCGCCGTCTGGCGAACCGGCTCGGACGGATGCGGTGTGCCGCGCTCCCGCCTCGGCCGCACCCGACCGCTCACTAACGCATACGCCGCGTTCGCCGCGCCTTCCCAGATAAAGTCTCGTGCGGCACTGAGACCACAATCCGCCTCGGCCGTCTGTGGGCGAGCGCACAAAGCTGAGAGAATCAACCACAACGAGCATCCGCGAGCGAACGGTTCGAAGTCCGCGCGAACGGAGTGAGTGCGGGCAAGCGGGACCGGAGGTCCCGCCAAGAACCTGAGCGAGCGGTTCACCGAGCGCGAAGCGCTCGGGCCGACGACTGAACGGAGCGAAGCGGAGTGACGGAGGAGTGCTTTTAGCGTAGCTTTTCCCGAGCGCCGGCTTCGCCGGCGCGCAGCGCAAAAGGTACTACATGTAGCCGAGGTCGCGGAGGCGCTCCATGAGGTCCTCTTTGTCCTGGGCGCGGCCGGCGCGTTCGGTGGTTTCGTCGAGATTCTGGAGCCAGGCGGGCTCCTCGTCGGCTTTCGTGGTGCTGACCTCGGAGCCGAGGGAACGGAACCCCTCGAAGTACTTGGGCGAGACGGGGATGTCTTCGTGGGTGAGGTCGTTGGGGAGGTCGTCGTAGGACTGAGGGACGTAGCCGTCCTCGGGGAAGCCCTCGACGGTATCGGGAACGACGTAGTACCAGAAGGCCTCCCAGACGGCGGCTTCGTCGAACTGGAGGATCGGCTGGATGCGGTCGTGTGGCGGGTAGATTTCGGGGTCGTGGCGCGGACTGAAGAAGGTCTCATCCGCTCTCGCGTCCTGTTCGTCCCAGCGAATGCCGCTGAGGATGCCGTCGACGTCGTACTCTTCGAGGGCGTTGTTGAGGGCGACGGTCTTCAGGAGGTGATTCCCGACGTAGGTGTCGAGGAGGAAGGGGAAGGAGTCCTCTTCGTACTCGAGGAGGTCGCGGACGTGGTGTTGGTTCTGCTCGTTGAGGGCGTCGATAGGGATGTCGTCGCCTGGTTCGAGGTCGTTCGCCTCGACGTACCGGCCGACGTCGTCGTTGCGAGCGTAGACGAGGTCGAGGTCCCACTCGTCGGCCCACTTCTCGGCGAAGTCGATGAGGTCGTCGAAGTGCTGGTAGTGGTCGATGAAGATGGCGGGCGGCATCTCCAGGTCGAACTGCTCGGCGACCTCCTTCACGAAGTAGAGGGTGAGCGTCGAGTCCTTCCCGCCCGTCCACATAATCGCGGGGTTCTCGTACTCTTCGAGGCCGGTGCGGGTGACCTCGATGGCTTTCTCGATCTTGTCGTTCAGCGACGGGTAGTCCTCGGGGGTCTCGCCTTCGCCGTCGGTGTAGTCGACGTCGAGGTAGTCGGGGAATCCCTCTGGCATACTCGCCAGTACTGGGGGGGAGAGGGATAAACGTCGTGACTTCGCGGCGAATTGCCGTCACTCGACGGGGCGCTCGGGATCGCGGTTCGGAAGCGAGGGGGCTTACGACGGGCCGGGGGTGGGTGCGGCCTTTTGCAGGGCGGTTTCGGCGATGTTCCCGCCGTAGTCGGCGGAGCGGGAGAGGGAGTCGACGACGAGGCTGAGGTCCTGAGCGCGCCTGGGTTCGTGCTGGCGGAGGAGGTCGTCGAGTGCGCGCGCGTGCTCGTCGATGCCGGGGAGCGAGGTGCGGGCTTCGTTCGCGAGTTCGGTCGCGTCGTCGGTGTCGTCGGCAAGGAGTGCCTCCATCGCGGTGTCGACGATGGCGTCGGCGTCGTCGTGGAGTTCGGTGACCGCGTCGGCGACTTCGTCGGGGACGGGGTCGTCCATTTCGAGGGCGACGTTCGCCATCTTCGCGGCGTGGTCGGCGATGCGTTCGAGCTGGCGGGCGCTGGAGTGATAATCGAAGCAGGTCTCTCGGTCCATCCCGATCTCCTGGGCGGCCTGCGGGTTGCGGAGCGCGCCGCGGAAGATGCGGGAGACGACGTACCAGAGCCGGTCGACGTCGTCGTCGCGCTCCGTGACGTCCTGTGCGATGTCGTCGTCGTCCTCGACGAGGGCGGTGACGGCGTCGTCGAGCATCGAGAGCGCGATGAGTCGCATGCGCGTGACGGCGTTGTGGATGGAGAGTTCGCTGGAGTCGAGGAGGTCCTGTATGACGACTCGGTTACTCGTCTCCTCTAAGACTTCGAGGCCGACGAGGCTCTGCGTGGCGTTGCGGACGACGCGGCGCTGACTGCTCGTGATGCGGTCAGCTTCCAGTTCGAGGATGTCGAACCCGGAGATGTACATCGTCACGACCGTCCCCATGAGGCGGTCGCCGTCGAGGCCGGTGACGTCGATCTGGCCGCGCTGCGGCTCGTCGTCGCTCATCGGCGTCAGGAGGAGGCTCCCGCTGTCCGGATAGAACTCGATGCGGTCGCCCGCGCTCACGTCGTGATCGCGCGCCCAGTCTTTCGGGATGGAGACCGTGAACGTCGACCCGCCGGTCACCTGCACCTTCCGTCGTTCCATACCTTGAGATATGACCTACGGACTATAAATCCACCTATGACTATATACACAGAGAGGTGAGAGCCGTATTCGTGCTCTAAGGGGCGGAGATGGTGTTTAATTCGGGCGGGCGGCAAGTATCTTCGGGTCGAATACTCACCGTGAGAAGTATTACCCAAGTACGACTAAATACCACTATATATCTATCATAGTAGGGTATTTATTTAGAAGTGCGCTCTACTCAGGTGATGTCAAAGCAGTTCCAGCGGTTCGGGGAGAAAATCTCGCGGCGCAAGGCACTCGGTGCGGTCGGCGCGACGGGCGTCGCCGCGTTCGCCGGCTGCTCGAGCAACTCCGGGGGGAGTGGCGGGGGGAACAACAACGGCGGGACGGGAACGACCCAGCAGACGACCCAGCAGACGACCTCGCAGGAAGTCACCGCCCTGACGGCGGGTGGGTCGTCGACGGTCTACCCGATTACGTCGAAGGCGTCCTCCGTTTGGAACTACAACCCGCCGGCGTCCGACACCGAGTACTGGCCGGCCGCCGAGTACGGTATCGACACCGACAAAGCGTTCGCCCAGTACTGGGCGGAGATGTACGGCTTCGAGGCCGACGGCGAGGGGAACCCGCCGTTCAAGGTCCAGGTCGGTCTCAGCCACTCCGGCGTCGGCCTGACGAAGGTCATGAAGGGTCAGGTCGATATCGGTGACGCGTCCGCGCCCGTCGAAGCGGAGCTCGAAGACGTCGACTACGACAAGTTCGTCAACCACGTCGTCGGCGTCGACGCACAGCCCATCGTCGTCTCGAAATACCTCTACGACAACGGTATCAAGGGCCTCGACGCCGAGACGGTCCGCGCCATCTACAAGGGCGACATCGACAACTGGTCGGAAGTCGACGGCTACACGGGGAAGGACATGGAGATTCAGGCCATCGGCCGCTCCGTCGGGTCCGGTACCGACACCTCGTTCCGCGTGAACATGCTCGGCAGCTCCGACGCCGAGATGCCCGGCGTCGACATCCGCAAAGGCGAGAACCAGCAGGTCGCCGCCGCGGTCGAGGGCTCCGACAACGCCATCGCGTACATGGCGCTCGCGTTCGTCTCCGACCAGGTCCCCGCTATCTCGCTCACCTTCGACGGCAAGACCTACACGCCCGGTGAGAACCTCTCCGACCAGGGCTACCCGCTCTCCCGCGACCTCCACTGCTACACGTACGACGGCACCTCGAACAAGGAAGCCGCCTTCCTCCGGATGATCATCCACGACTTCGGGCAGGGGCAGTACGTCGGTCCCTCGGGCTACGCGCAGCTCTCCGACGCCCGGCAGGAAGAGGAACTTTCAAAGCTCCCGGACCCGCAGTAACGCCCACGACATAGTATGTCTGGGGCACTCACCACACAGGCCGTTCGGCAGTCGGTCGCCGAACTCGACCGCACGGCACAACTCGCCGGGCTGGTGGGTGCGCTTTCGCTGATCGCCGCGTTCACCGCGTTCGTCGTCGCACCGGGGCTCGTCGTCTTCCCCGCGATGGTGTTCGCGGCCGTCGCCGTTTACGGCTGGATCTTCCACCAGGCCGCAGCGGCGAAATCGCTGACGTTCCTGACGACCGTTTCGACGCTCGTTATCCTCGGACTCATCACTGCGTACCTGTTCGTCCAGTCGGTTCCGGCTGTACGGGCGATGGGTGTCGACCTCTTCACGAGCACCGCCTGGGACGTTCACAGCAACCGATACGGCCTCGCGACGATGATGTGGGGGACGCTCATCACGACGGTCATCGCGACCCTCGTTGCCGCCCCTCTCGGCGTCGCCGGAGCCGTCTTCATCAGTGAAATCGCACCCGTCACGATCCGCGAGGCCGTCAAACCCGCAATCGAACTGCTCGCTGGAATCCCGTCCATCGTCTACGGGTTCATCGGATACACCATCATCAACTCCTACATGATGGACCTCTTCCAGCTCCCGACCACCGGCAGCCTGTTCATCGTCGGGCTCGTCATCGGCGTGATGGCGCTCCCGACGGTGGTGTCGGTCTCCGAGGACGCCCTCAACGCCGTGCCGAACCCGATGAAGGACGGCTCGGTCGCGCTCGGCGCGACCGACTGGCAGACGACGAAGAGCGTCTCGGTTCCCGCCGCCGTCTCCGGAATCTCCGCCGCCGTCATCCTCGGTGTCGGCCGCGCGCTCGGCGAGACGATGGCCGCGACGGTCATCCTCGGGAACGTCACGACGCTCCCCGACCCGCTCTACGACGTCTTCGGGAACACCATCACGCTCACGTCCGCCATCGCGAGCCAGTACGGCGTCGCGGCGGGCCGCCCGATGCAGTTCTCCGCGCTCTTCGCGGCCGGCGTCGTGCTCTTCGTCGTCGTGCTCGCGCTGAGCATCGTCTCACAGACCATCGAACGACGCATGCAGCAGACGCTCGGAGGGAACCAATGAGCGAGAGTTACGGCGCGACGGGCGAACAGAACATCGTCACCGACACGACGGCCGCCGACCGACTCGCCGTCATCCCCGTCGTGTTCGGCGCGCTCGCGTTCATCGCCGGTTGGGCGATACTCTTCCGCTGGGTGACCGTCACCGACACCCTCGGCGGCATCGAGTACGCGACGCTCATCGCCGGCGGCCACCTCGTCGCCGCCGCCGTGCTGCTCGCCATCGGCGCGCTGTCCGCGATCGATGTCATCGACAACAACCCCGACGACGCCGTCGGCGTCGTCACCGCCGGTATCTACGGGGCGTTCGCGTTCATCGCGGTCGGCCTCACCGTCTCGCAGACCCTCTCGATGACGGCGCTCGCGTGGTTCCCCGCGGGCCTCCTCGCCGCCGTCGTCGTCTCGGCCGTCGCGCTCTTCCTCCCGGAGGACCTCGGCGTCACCCTCCCGGTCGCGGCGTTCGAAGCGCTCGCCGGTCTGGTCGTCTTCACCGGCGTCATCGGGCCGCAGTGGGTGTGGAGTCCGGAGGGGTTCTCCGCGTCCTTCATCGGCCCCATCGCCATCGCCACGTTCGCGATGGTCGGCAGCCTCCTCACCGTCTGGGCGGGGACGAACGCCTACCGCGGGTTCGGCGCTCGCGGCCGCGAATCCGGCGCGTACACGCTCATCGCCGTGTACGCCGTCGCGCTCCTCGGGGTTCTCGCCCTCCTCATCATCTTCGTCGTCCAGAAGGGCATGGGGAAGGTCCTCGAAGGCGCGCAGCTCTGGCCGTTCAAACTCCCGTTCGTCCTGAACGGCTACGGGCTCGAGTACGACGTCAACGGCATCTTCCCGGCAATCGTGGGGACCGTCTGGCTCGTCGTCGGCGCGTGCGTGTTCGCCGTGCCGCTCGCCGTCGGCGCTGCCGTCTTCCTCACCGAGTACGCCGAACAGGGCCGCTTCACGCGCGTCGTCGAGACCGCGACGAACGGCCTGTGGAGCACGCCGAGCATCGTCTACGGTCTCTTCGCGTTCGCGTTCCTCCTGCCGCGCATCGAGAACCAGGAGACGCTCCTCACCGGCCAGCTCGTCCTCGGGTTCATGCTGATGCCGCTCGTCCTCATCACGAGCCGGGAAGCGCTCCAGAACGTCCCGGACGAGTACCGCGACGCGAGCGCCGCGCTCGGCGTCTCGAAGTGGCAGACGATTCGGAGCGTCGTGCTCCCCGCCGCCATCCCCGGCGTCCTCACCGGCGTCATCCTCGGCGTCGGCCGCATCGCCGGTGAGACCGCGCCCATCCTCCTCGTCCTCGTCCGCGAGCCGTTCCCGGCGGTCGCGACGAACGTCCTCGGCTCGTTCCACTTCACGGCCTCCGCGCCGTTCGTCGTGAACGACGCGCTCCTCAGCTCGACGACCGCGCTCCCCTACCAGCTCTTCGCCGTCATCACCGCCGGCGTCGGCGCGAGCCAGGAGTTCGGCTGGGGGACCGCGCTCGTCCTCCTGCTCGTCGTCATGTTCTTCTACACCATCGGTATCACCACGCGAATCTACTTCCGGAAGAAGCTCCGCCAATGAGTCAGCCAACACAAACCACGACTGGAGAGACAGACGAACGAATCCGAGAGGAGTGGCTCGAATACGACTTCGAGGGCGACGCCGCGCTCTCCGTCGAGGACCTCGACGTCTTCTACGGGAACGACCAGGCGCTCCAGTCCGTCAGCATGGACATCCCAGAGAAGTCCGTCACCGCGCTCATCGGCCCGTCCGGCTGCGGGAAGTCGACGTTCCTCCGGTGTCTCAACCGGATGAACGACCGCATCTCCGCGGCGCGCGTCGAGGGGAGCGTCGAGTTCAACGGGGAGGACATCTACGGCGAGAACGTCAATCTCGTCGAGCTCAGAAAGCGCATCGGGATGGTCTTCCAGTCCCCGAACCCCTTCCCGAAGTCCATCCGGGAGAACATCTCCTACGGCCCGCGGAAGCACGGCGACATCGACACCGGTCTCGTCGCTCGCCTCCTCGGCCGCGACGACCGGGAAGAAGAAGAAGAGCTCGTCGAACGCTGCCTCCGCGGTGCCGCGCTCTGGGACGAGGTCTCCGAGCGCCTCGACGACAACGCGCTCGGCCTCTCCGGCGGCCAACAGCAGCGCCTCTGCATCGCTCGAGCCCTCTCCGTCGAACCGGACGTCCTCCTGATGGACGAGCCCGCGAGCGCCCTCGACCCCATCGCCACCTCGAAGGTCGAGGACCTCGTCGAGGACCTCGCAGAGGACTACACGGTCGTCATCGTCACGCACAACATGCAGCAGGCCGCCCGCATTAGCGACCAGACCGCGGTGTTCCTGACCGGCGGCGAGCTCGTCGAGTACGGCGACACCGAGCAGATCTTCGAGAACCCGCGCAGCCAGCGCGTCGAAGACTACATTACGGGTAAGTTCGGGTAATCACTATGGCACGTCAATCCTACCAAGACCAACTGCAGGAGATGCAGGAGGACGTCCTCTACATGAGCGAGGTCGTCACCGACCGTCTCCGCATGGCCTTAGAGGCGATGGAGCAGAAAGACGACGAGACCGCGACCCAGGTCATCGAGGGCGACGACGAGGTCAACGACCTCTACCTCGACTTAGAGCAGACCTGCATCGACCTGCTCGCGCTCCAACAGCCCGTCGCCGGCGACCTCCGCCTCATCGCGTCCTCCTTCAAGATCATCACGGACCTCGAACGTATCGCGGACCTCGCCGTGAACCTCGGCGAGTACACGCTCGACGCCGAGCAGGACATGTTCCCCGAGGTCGACATCAACGTCATCGGCGACCGCACCGTCGAGATGGTCGAGGACGCGATGGCCGCGTACGAGAGCGAGGACACCGAGCGCTGCTGGGAGCTCGCCGACCGCGACGACGAACTCGACGCGCTCTGCCAGACCGCCAGCGAATCCGTCGTTCGCGACCTCATCGAAACCGAAGTCGACGACGACACGACCGAAGGCGAGATCGAGGGGCTCATGCAGGACGTCTCCCGGATGCTCCTCACCATCCGCGACCTCGAACGCGTCGGCGACCACGCCGTCAACATCGCCGCGCGCACGCTCTACATGGTCGAGAAAGACGACTCCCTCATCTACTAACCCTCCCTCGTCCCCGCCTCTTCCCCGTTCGACCGCTTCTCGCCGAGGAGCGCGCCGCTCACGCGTCAGTCGTCGAAGCAGACACCGATGCGACTCGACGCGCGCCAGTTTTCGCGGGCGATAGTTCAAGTGCGATGACGCGGCGAGTCGGCGGTGTGCGGTGAGGAGAGTCCGCGGGACGCAGCGGTCGTGCAGCGGCCGACCCGCGGAAGCCAATAGGCGAGTCGACGAGGCCGCTGCCTGTCAGCCCTCAGAGCTTCCGTGCGAACGTGAGATAGCCGGTGTGACCGACGCCCGCGGTGGACGGTCGAGAGCCGCGGTCGTCGAAGTCCATGCGGCGCTGGATGGACTCGTAGGTGTCGACGTCGCTGAGGCCGACGTCGCGCGCGGTCCGGTGGACCTCGCGGGTGTTCTCGACGAACGGCGAGTAGACCGCGAGATAGCCGCCCGACACGAGGAGGTCCGGCGCGTGCTCGACGACCGCGGGGGCGTCGCCCGTGTCGAGCGTCACGAGGTCGAACCCTTCGCTCTCGCCGGCTGTCGCATCGCCGAGACCTTCTCCCTCGGCTTCAGTGAGGTCGTCGATGTCGTCGAGAACGTTGCCGGTGCGGACCTCGACGTTCTCCGAGACCTCCGCGAGTTCCATGTTCCCGCGGGCGACGTCGGCGAACTCGGAGTCCTGCTCGTAGGTCGTCACGTCCGCGCCGAGCCGTCCGAGGTAGGCTGCGAGCACGCCCGTACCGGTGCCCGCGTCGAGCACGCGGTCGGACGCACACGCGCCCGTGTGCCCCTCGATGAGACCGATGTCCTTCGTCATCATCGGCGCGCCCGTGCGCTCGAAGTGGTTGAAGAGGTCGGGGCCGCGGAGCGCGCGCGTCCGGAACTCCTCGCCGAGATGCGTCTCCAGCGTCTCTCCGGCCTCGACGTCTTCGGGGACGTCGACGACGCCGAGGTCCGTGTGGAGCTCCTCGCCCGGCGCGCAGAGGAACTCGCGGTCGTCGCGAACGAGCAGTATCACTCGAGCGTGTCGATGGCGGCCGCGAGGTCGCCGTCCGTCTCTTCGAGCGCCTCGCGCGCGGCGTCCTTCGTGGAGCCCGTCCGACTCGCGACGAGTTCGACGTCCTCCTCGGGGATTTCGGGCTCACCGGCTTCGACTTCGGCGGCCGCACCGCCCTCGGTGGCGTCGCGCTCGGTCGGGTCGCCGATGACCTGGTAGGTCTGCTGGCCGCGAGCGTCCATCCGCGTGACGTCCGCGTCGTCGAAGTAGAGCTCCGAGCCGTCGGCCTTCCGGATGATGACCTCGGTCGCGTCGATCTCGTCGACGTCGATGCCCATCTGTTTCATCATCTGTTCCATCTTCCGCGGATTCATACCGCCGCCTCCAAACATACCCCGACAGTCGCGGTGCGGGGAAAAAAGCGTGGCGTTCGCCCCTGATTACTCCTCGACGCCTTCGCGCACCATGACGGCCATCCCGGTCTCGAAGTCGCGGATGGCGTCCGCGTCGAGTTCCGCGCGGCCGACCGCGAGCACGTCGCCGTCCTCGTGGACGACTGCGACTTCGTCGCCCGCGCGGACGTCCGGGTCGACGACGTCGACGAACTTCGCGAAGACGTTCTTCCCCTCGCTGACGAAGGGCGCGCTCTCGTCGCCGACGACGACGCGCCCGCCGGGCGGGTCGCGAGCGGCGGCGAGGCGGCGGCCGCCTTCGAGGCCGAGCGTGAAGCGGCCGTCCGTGGTGACGGAGACGAGGCGGTCGCCGTCGGCGTGGACCTGACGGGGCCGCCCGGACTTCGACCGAGAGACGTCGAAAGCGCCGCCCGCGGGGAAGAGCGCGTCGCCGACGCCGCCGCCGAACTGGTAGTCGGCGACGGTTCGGAGCGCGTCGATGGCTGCGTCGTTCATACCGTCGAGTCCGACGCCTCGACGGTTAGGGGCTTCGCTCGCGCCGCGTAGCGGAGAGAATATCTTATATGCCACGGGTGGCTACGCATACCCAATGGCAGATACGAAGGTCACCATCGGCGTGCCGCTGTTCGTCGTCGGCGCGCTCGTGATGTTGTGGACGAGCGTCAGCGGGCAGGGGTCGACGCTGCTCATCGGCGCGGGATTCCTCTCCGCCGTCGTCCTCACCGTCGGTACCATCTTCCTCGGGCTCTCGGGAAGCGAAGGCGACCGCGTCGTCTAACCACCCGCGATTTCTTCCGGCCGAGCACGCGCAACGCCGTGAATCCGGTTCGGGGAGCGATGGCACTCTCTCGCTGACCGGTGATTTCTTCTACAGGCGGCGTCGTTTGCCCGTATGGCTGTCTTGTCAGCGCTCGGAACGGCCGGGAGCGCGGTCCGCCGCAACCCCGTCGTCCTCGCCGCCGCGGCGATATACGGCCTCGTGTACGTTCCGACGCTCCTCCTCCAAGCCTCCGGCAGCGTCGCGTTGAACCTCCTCGGCTCCGGTTACTCCTTCCTCGCGCTCTTCGTCGCGCCGTTCGTCGCGGGCGGTGTGCTCGCGATGGCGAACGAGGCCATCGACGGCCGGACTGACTGGCGGATGTTCGTCACCGGCGGGAAGCAGAACTACCTCCGCATCCTCGTCGCCGCCCTCCTCTACGGCGTCGTGAGTTTACTTGTCGGCGTCGCGCTGTCGTTCGTCGTGTTCGCCGTCGTGCTCGCGGGCAGCGGGGTGGGGGCAGGGGGCGGACTCGTCATCGCCGTCGCGCTCCTCTTCGGCGGCGTCGTCGCGCTCGCGCTCTTCGTCGCCGGGTTCTTCCTCCAGTTCTACCCGCACGCAGTCGTCGTAGAGGGTTACGGCGTCGCCGACGCGTTCAAGCGCTCCGCGGGCCTCGTTCGCAACCACTTCGCCTCCGCGCTCGGCTACACGGCGCTCCTCGTCGCGCTCAGCGTCGGTATCGGCGTCGCCTCGTTCCTCGCGTCGCTCCTCGTGCTCGGCGGCGGGGCGCTACTCGAGCCGGCTGGTGTCGGTGGCGCGGCCGGAGCGCCCGGTCCCGCGACGAGCGGGCCGTCTCTCGTCGTGCTCGCCGGCTACGCGGTCGGCTACGTCGTCATGTCCGGCGTCGTCGGCGGGTACGTCGGAACGTACTCGGTCGCGTTCTATCGCGAACTGCTCGACGCGGAGTCAGAGTAAGAAGGTCTCTTCGCGCTCGCTCATGTCGATGAAGGAGTCGGCGGCCTCGACGAGCTCGTCGGCGGTGGCCGCGCCGAACGCCATCGCTTCGACGCGTACGCCCTCGTGGCGGAGGTGGTGGCAGAGCCGGGAGAAGTCGCCGTCGCCCGTGCAGAGCACGACGGTGTCGACGTGGTCGGCGAGCGTGACGGCGTCGAGGCTCATCCCGACGTCCCAGTCGGCCTTCTTCGAGCCGTCGCCGAACGTCTTGATGTCCTTGATCTTCGTCTCGAAGCCGATGTCGACGAGCGCGTCGAAGAAGGACTCCTCTTCGGGGCTGTCGGCGCGGATGACGTAGGAGATCGCGCGCGTGAGTTCGCGGCCCTGCACGGCCTTATCGAGCACGGCGGAGTAGTCGACGTTCCGCGAGTAGAGACTGTGCGCGGAGTGATAGAGGTTCTGCGCGTCCGCTAAGACGGCGACGCGCTGTCCGGGGTGGATGTCAACCATTACGCCTACCTCGTGGGTTCTCCCCTAAGAAGCCACCGGGCGCGCGAACGCGGTTCAGGCGTCGGGGGTCTCGTGGCGCGCGAGCTCGAGCGTGTCGGGGTCGAGGTGGTAGTAGGACTCCCACGCGGGCGCGAGCGTGACGACGCGCGTCGCTCCGAACGCGCTCTCGGTGTGTTCGTGGTGGTGGCCGACGAGGCAGAGGTCGGGTTCGAGCGCGCGGAGGATGTCGTCGACGTGCCCGTTCCCGACGTCGTAGTCCTCGTCGACGGGCGTGCCGTGCGGGGCTTCGTGCGCGAGGAAGACGTCGACGTCCCCGAGGTGTTTCGCGCGTTCGACGTCCGCGCGGATGAAGTGCCGGCGGCGCTCGCCGACGAGCGCGCGGCGGGGTTTCTCGTACTGCGTCGGGGCGTAGTTCCCGGAGAGGCCGGCGACGGTGACGCCTTCGACGTCGACGGTGATGCTGTCGAGGAGTCGGACGTTGTGGACGTCGCTGCTCTCGATGCGGCCGTGGCGGAGCGCGTCGATGACGTCGAAGTCCTCGTTGTTCCCCGCGACGAAGTAGGTGAGCTCGGGGAGGTCGTAGTAGTAGAGGTCGCCGGCCTGGATGGCGACGTCGGCGTCGCTCGCGCGGTAGGCGGCGAAGAGCGCGCGCCGCCGGTCGGGGTCGTTCGCGTGGGCGTCGCCGAGGACCAACACGACGGAGTGTCCGCGACCGATCCAAATAAAACCGCCCGACCGGCGAGCGGCGGCCCCGGGCGAGTTTTGGCCGCGTCCACAGACTTATACTCGTCCGCGGCCATCGAACGTGTATGCTCGGCACGCGCGCACGGCGGACGTCGGTCGTCGCGAGTGTCGACCGCGTCGCGAGCAAACGCGGTAAACGCTAGTTCTCTCTGGCTTCGGGCGGGGGTCGCGCCCCGTCCCTGGCCGTTCTCGTGCCCGGCTTTCGAGTACCCACGAACCCACCACACACACATGCAAGACGTTACGTCCGGGGTCTTCCCGGCTATCACGACGCCCTTCGGAGCGGACGGCAGTATCGACCACGACCAACTCGCGGCGCACGCGCAGTTCCTCGAAGACCGCGGCGTCGACGGCGTCGTGCCGGCGGGGTCGACGGGGGAGTCGGCGACGCTCACGCACGACGAGCACGTCGACGTCGTCGAGACCGTCGTCGAGGCGGTTGACATCCCCGTCATCGCGGGCGCTGGCAGTAACTCGACGCGGGAAGCCATCTCGCTCTCCGAGCGCGCGGCGGACGCGGGCGCGGACGCCCTCCTCCTCATCAGCCCCTACTACAACAAGCCGGAGCCCGCGGGGATGGAGGCGCACTATCGGGCGGTCGCGGACGCGGTCGACCTCCCGCAGATCGTCTACAACGTCCCGAGTCGAACGGGGAGAAACATCGACGTGGAGACGGCGGTGTCGCTCGCCGGGCACGAGAATGTCGTCGGGTACAAGGCGGCGAGCGGCGACCTCGGCCGCGTGAGCGAGGTCGTGGAGCGCACGCGAGACGAGGAGTTCGCGGTGCTCGCGGGCGACGACGGGCTGACGCTCCCCATCATGTCCGTGGGCGGGACGGGCGTCATCAGCGTCGCGGCGAACGTCGAGCCGGCGCGGATGGTCGACCTCGTCGAGCTCGCGGCGGCCGACGAGTACGCGGCGGCGCGCGACGTCCACCACGAGCTCGGCGAGCTCTGCCGCGCGCTCTTCGTGGAGACGAACCCGATTCCGGTGAAGGAGGCGGTCGCGATTCGCGGCCACGGCTCGGGCGAGCTCCGCCAGCCGCTCACGCGGCTGAGCGAGGAGCACCGCGAGTACCTCGAAGGCGTGCTCGCCGACCTGGAGGGCGACGCGTGAGAGTCGGCGTGACCGGCGCGACCGGCCGAATGGGCCGCGAAATCCTCGCGGAGGCCAGTGAGCGCGGCGTCGACGTGGCGTTCGCGGTGAACCGCGGCGACGGCCACGGCGACGTCGCGGGCGTCGACGTCGAGCCGGCGGACGACTTCCCCGACCTGCTCGCCGAGCGCGCGCCGGACGTCGTCGTGGACTTCACGGGGCCGGTGTCGAGCGTCGAGTACGTCCGCGCCTGCGCGGACGCCGGCGTCCCGGTCGTCGTCGGGACGACCGGGTTCTCCGACGCCCAGCTCGACGAGCTGCAGTCGTACGGCGACGACGCGCCGGTGCTCGTCGGCGCGAACTTCTCGCGGGGGATTCAGGCGCTCCGGCAGGCCGTCCAGTCGGCCGTCGGCTCCCTCCCCGAGTACGACGTCGAGGTGACGGAGACGCACCACAACCGCAAGCGCGACGCTCCGTCGGGGACGGCGAAAGTCCTCCTCGACGCGGTGGACGACGCGCGGAACCGGGACGCGGAGCGCGTGCACGGCCGCGAGGGCGACCAGCCCCGCGAAGAAGGCGAAATCGGCGTGCACGCACGGCGGGCGGGCGACGTCACCGGCGAGCACGAAGTCCTGCTCGCGGGGAACGACGAGGTACTGGAACTCACCCATCGCGCGGGGAGCCGCGGCGTGTTCGCGGCGGGCGCGCTCGACGCGGCGGAGTGGCTGACGACGGCGGACGCGGGCTTCTATCGGTTCACGGAGGTAGCTGCACGACTATGACACTGGAATCCGAGATTCGAGACCTGCAGGAACGACGCGAGAACGACGAGGTTTCGGCGGCGACGGCGAGCGCCGACGACCTGGACACGCTGGACGCGTTCCTCGAAGCGCTGGAGGCGGGCGAGGTCCGGGCGGCCGAGAAGACCGGCGGCGAGTGGTCGGCCGTCGAGTGGGTGAAGGAGGGCATCCTCCTGAACTTCGCGCTCCGGGAGACGGAGGCGCGAGAGTACGGCGGCGTGACCTACCACGACGTCCTGCCGCTCCGCGAGACGAGCGACCTCGCGGAGCGCGGCACGCGGAACACCCCCGATGGAACGACGATTCGCCGCGGCGCGTACGTCGGCGGCGACGCGATTCTGATGTCGCCGGCGTTCGTGAACATCGGCGCGCGCGTCGGCGACGGCACGCTCGTCGACTCCTGTGACACCGTCGGCTCCTGCGCGCAAATCGGGAGCGACGTCAAGCTGGGCGCGAACACGCTCATCGGCGGCGTGCTCGAACCCGTCGAGTCCGCGCCGGTCGTCGTCGAGGACAACGTCTCGCTCGGCGCGGGCTGTCGCGTGACGTCCGGATTCGTCGTCGGCGAGAACTCGGTCGTCGGCGAGAACACGCTCCTCTCGCCGCGCATCCCCGTCTACGACCTCGTCGAGGACGAAGTCGTCTACGGCGAGCTGCCCGCGAACCGCCGGGCGTTCGCGCGGATGGTCGAGTCCTCCGCGAGCGACCACGACCTGATTCCGGGGCAGGCGTACAAGCCGGCGGTCGTGGCGACGGGCCTGGAGACGAGCACGCTCGAAGCGAGCCAGCGCGAGGAGGCGCTCCGCGAGTGACGACTCGCAGACTCGACGACTGGTCGGCGCGCGACCTCCGCGCGGTCGCGGCCGAGCACGGCACGCCGACGTACGTCCAGGACCTCGACCGGGTGCGAGCGAACTATGAGCGCCTCGACGACGCGTTCCCGGACGCGCGCATCCACTACGCGGTGAAGGCGAACGCCGGCCGCGCCGTCCTCAAAGCCCTCCGGGAGGTCGATGCAGGAGCGGAAGCGGCCTCCGCGGGCGAGGTCGCGCGGGCGCTCGACGCGGGGTTCGACCCGAGCGAGATCCACTACACGCCGGTGAATCCGCCGGACCGCGACCTCGACCCTATCCTGAACGGGCCGACGTCGGGGCTCACGGTTACGGTCGGCTCTCGTGACCTCCTCGACCGCCTCGACGCGCGCGGGTTCGACGGCCGGGTCTGCCTCCGCGTCCACCCGGGCGTGGGCGCGGGCCACAGCGAGGACGTGGCGACGGGCGCGGACGCGAAGTTCGGCGTGCCGGCCGAGGACGCGACGACGGTGCTTCGCGAGGCGGACGCCCGCGGGTTCGACGTCGTCGGCGTGCACGCGCACGTCGGGAGCGGGATGCTCACCGAGGAGGACGTCGAAGCGCACCGCGAGGTCGTCGAGGTCATCGCCGGCATCGCGCGCGACTCCCCCGTGGACTTGGAGTTCGTGGACGTCGGCGGCGGGTTCGGCGTCCCCTACCGCGAGTCGGAGGAGGCGCTGGACCTCGACGCAGTCGCGAACGCGACGCGGGACGCGCTCGCGGACGTGGACGCCGACCTCGTCGTCGAGCCGGGCCGGTATCTCGTCGCTGACGCGGGCGTCCTCCTCGCGGAGGTCGTGTCGACGAAACCGACGGGCGACGCGGTGGTCGCGGGCGCGGACGCCGGGATGACGGAGCTCCTGCGGCCGGCGCTCTACGACGCCTACCACCCGATTCGGTCGCTGGCGCGCGACGCCCACGACCGCCCCACGAGGACGGTGACGGTCGTCGGCCCGGTCTGTGAGTCGACGGACGTCCTCGCGGACGCGCGCGACCTCCCGCGGCCGGCGGTCGGCGACCTGCTCGCCGTCGGGAACGCCGGCGCGTACGGCATCGAGATGGCGAGCAACTACACGTCGCGGCCGCGCCCGCCCGTCGTCGCGGTCGAGGGCGACGACACACGGATAGTCCGCGAGCGCGAAACGATGGACGACCTGCTGCGGTTCGAGCGAGACTAATGACGACCACACCATACACTCTCTATCACGGCACGAGCAACGATTTCGCGGTCGTCGACGCCGCGAACCACGTCCCCGACCGCGCGGCGTTCGCACAGCGCGTCTGCGCCGACCTCGGCGTCGACGGCGTGCTCTTCCTCGCGCTCCAAGACGAGTACGAGCCGCCGCGCTGCGTGATGACGCTCGTCCAGCCGGACGGCTCGACGGCGGCGATGTGCGGGAACGGCGCGCGCTGTGCGGCGCGCTGGGTGACCGAGCAGACCGGCGAGTCCGAGGTGATGCTCGACACGCAGGCGGGCACGCGGCGGTCCACGGTGGACGGCGCGCACGTCGTCGTGGAGATGGGCGTCCCCGACTTCGCCCCGGACGCGGTCCCGGTGCGCGGCGACGCGCCGATGGACGGCGACGTCCTGAACGGCTACGCCATCACGGCGGTGAACACGGGCGTGCCGCACGCGGTGACGTTCGTCGAGGACGTCGACGCGGTGGACGTCGAGGGCGACGCGCCGCCGGTTCGGAGCCACGAGCGCTTCCCGGCGGGCGCGAACGTGACGTTCGCAGAAGAGACCGAGTGGGGGTTCGCACAGCGGACGTTCGAGCGCGGCGTCGAGGGCGAGACGCAGTCCTGCGGGACGGGCGCGGTCGCGGTCGCGGCGGTCGCGGCGCGCCACGGCCGCGTTCCGGGCGACGCGACGGTGACGGTCGCGCCGCCGGGCGGCGAGCTCGAAGTCTCGCTCACGCCGGGCGGTCGCGCGACGCTCGCCGGGCCGACCGAGCGCGTCCGCGACGGCGAAGCCGAAACGGAGCCGCGGGTACCGAAGCGATGACCGACGCCGAGTTCGACCCGGTCGCCTTCCTCGAAGCCGGCGTCCGCATCGACTCCACGGCGCGCGTCGACGAGATGCGGCGGTTCGTCCGGGAGACGCTCGGCGAGCACGGCGTCGAATCCCGCGTCGACGACGCCGGGAACCTCCTCGCGTCGAAAGGTGACGGCGGTGACGGCGACGGCGGCGGTGTCCTCCTGAACACGCATCTGGACACCGTGCCGCCGCACGTGCCGTTCGCGCGCGACGACGGGAGGGTTCGCGGCCGCGGCTCCTGTGACGCAATCGGGCCGATGGCCGCGATGCTCGCGGCGTTCCTCGCGGCGGACGACGACGCGGCCGTGACGCTCGCGCTCACGCCGGACGAGGAGACGAACTCCACGGGGGCGGCCGCACTCGACCTCGACGCGGACTGCGTCGTCGTCGGCGAACCCACGGGTCTCGACCGCTGCACGGCGGCCCGCGGGCGCTTCCAGGCGACCGTTTCGGTTACTGGAACGGCGGCGCACGCGGCGGAGCCGGAGAGCGGCGCGAGCGCGATTCAGGGCGCTCGACGCGCCCTCGAAGCCCTCGAAACCTACGACGGCGAGCGCGGACCGAGCCCGCACCCCGTGCTCGGCGCGCCGACGCTCACCGCGACGACCATCGAGGGCGGGAACGCGACGAACCAGGTGCCCGCGGAGTGCTCGTTCGTCGTCGACCGCCGGACCGTCCCTCCGGAGTCCGCGGGCGCGTTCTTCGACGGGCTGCGCGCGCACCTCCGCGCCGCCGTCCCCGACGCCCTCGGCGTCGAGGTCACGCCCGCCGAGCGCGACACGCCCTTCCTCGAAGCCTTCGCGACGGACCGCGACGAGAGAGTGGTGAACGCGCTCGGTGACGCGGGCGCGGGCCGGATTCGCCCCTTTACCGCCGCGACGGAGGCTTCCTACTTCGCGGCGGACGCCCCGACGGTCGTCTTCGGTCCCGGCGTGCTCGCCGACGACGAGGGCGCAGTCGCGCACGCCGACCGCGAGTACGTCGACGCCGCGGCCGTCGAAGACGCCGCCGCGATACTCACGGACGCTGTCGACGCGCTCGCCTGATTACTGGAGTTCGACGTCGAGGAATTCGAAGCGCGCGCCGCCCGACTCGCTCTCCCGAATCCGCATCGTCCAGCCGTGCTCGGCGGCGATACGGTGGACGACGCGGAGACCGAGCCCCGCTCCCTCGTGATTCGTCGACTCGCCGTCGAGCGCGGCGTCACGGTGCTCCGGCGGAATGCCGGGGCCGTCGTCCGCGACGAAGAACCCGGTACGAGCCGACGCGTCAGCCGGCGAGGGACCGGTACGAGCCGATTCGTCAGCGGGCTCGCGTTCGGTGTCGGCGTCGATGCGGCCGAGGGTGACGGCGGCGTCGTCGCCGGCGTGCTCGATGCTGTTGCGGAAGAGGTTCTCGAGGAGTTGCTGGAGGCGGCTGGGGTCGGCGGTGACGGTGGCGTCGGTGTCGGCGGCGAGGGTGGCGTCGCCGGTGTCGACGACGCCCCAGGCGTCGCGGGCGACGGCGTCGAGGTCGACGGGGGCGGCCGAGTGTGCGCTGTCGCCGTGGCGGGCGAGCGTGAGGAGGTTAGAGATGAGGTCGTCCATTCGTTCGAGGGCCCGTTCGGCGCGGTCGAGGTCGTCGACGTCGCCGGTCTCCGCGGCGGTCTGGACGGTGCCGAGGGCGATGTTGAGCGGGTTGCGGAGGTCGTGGCTGAGGACGCTCGCGAACTCGGCGAGGCGGTCGTTCTGTCGTTCGAGGCGTTCGCGGGCGCGGACGTGCTGGATTTCGTAGGCGGCGAGGCGGGCGCAGAGGTCGACGAAGCGGCGTTCGCGCTCGTCGAACCCCTCGGGGTAGGGGTCGTCGCCGGCGAAGCAGAGCGTGCCGTAGAAGTCGCCGTCGACGAGGAGTTTCGACCCGATGTAGCAGCCGAGGCCGAAGCGCTCGTAGCCGGGGTCGTCGGCGAGGTCGGCGGTGGCGTCCTCGAAGGCGACGAGTGCGTCGCGGTCGACGACGTTCCGGCAGTAGGATTCGTCGAGCGGACAGGTCTCCCCGGGTTCGAGGAGGGGGTGGCCGCCGACGCTCTCTTCGACGCGCATCTCGTCGCCCGTGATGTGCGTGACGAAGCCGTAGTCGACGTCGAGGTAGTCGACGCCGACGTCGAGGATGGCGGTGAGTTTCTCTCCGAGGTCGCGGTCGGTGTCGGTCGTGACTCTGTGGAGTGCGGCGATAGCGTCGGTCGTCTCCGGGTCCCCGACCGCAGTCATTCGTTGAACGTGGAGTCGCGACCGCCATGGTCTTTCCGGGTGGGGCGGGGGAACGGCTTTTCGGCGTCGGCGTCGTCGGGGCGAGTAATGTTCGAAGCGCTGCTCGGCGACGAGGTCGAGCGCGACGCGGGTCGCTATCTCGCGGAGGCCGTCTACGGGGCGAACGACGGAATCGTGACGACGTTCGCGGTCGTCGCCGGGGTGGCGGGCGCGGGGTTGTCGTCGTCGGTCGTGCTCATTCTCGGCGTGGCGAACCTCCTCGCGGACGGGTTCTCGATGGGGATGAGCAACTACCTGAGTCAGTCCTCGGAGCGGGACTACGAGGCGGCGCACGACCTGACGCGGACGACGTCGAAGTCGCCGCGGCGGACGGCGGCGGTGACGTTCGCGGCGTTCGTGCTCGCGGGCTGGACGCCGCTCTTCCCCTACGTGTTCGGCGTCCCGTCGGCGTTCTCGGTGTCGGTCGGGGTGACGGCGGCGGCGTTCTTCCTCGTCGGGGCGTCGCGGTCGTTCGTCACGGGGCGGTCGTGGCCTCGGGCGGGCGGGGAGATGCTGGCGGTCGGGCTGGCGGCGGCGGGCGTGGCGTACGTCGTCGGCGAGCTCCTGCGCGGCGTGGCTTAGGCGGCGATGACGGCGAGGAGGAGGGCGACGACGCCGGTGACGAGGAGGGTGGTGATCGGGACGAAGAGGACGTCGAGGGTGAGGCCGGCGCGGAGCATCTGGTCGCGGGTGACTTCGCCGGTGCCGTAGGCGATGGCGTTCGGCGGGGTGGCGACGGGGAGGGCAAACCCGAAGGACGCGCCGACGGCGGCGGCGAGGACGAGGGTGACGCCCGCGGCCGCGGCGGTGAGGCCGTAGGCGGGGGCGACGGTCGCGCCGAGCGCGACGAGGACGGGTGCGAGGATGGCGACGGTCGCGGTGTTCGAGGCGAGTTCGCTGAACGCGACGGTGACGAGGACGACGAGCGCGACGAGCGCGAGGAAGACGGGGAGAGCGAGGCCGTCGAAGACGACGGCGGCGAGCCACTCGGTCGCGTGCGTGTCGGAGAGCGCGTCGGCGAGGCTGATGCCGCCGCCGAAGAGGAGGAGCGTCGGCCAGTCGACGCCCCTGAAGACGTCGCTTTCGTCGACGCAGCCGAGGAGGACGAGCGCGGGGACGGCGAGCAGGCCGACGAGCGCGTAGTAGAGGACGCCGGTGTGGCCGACCGTGTCGAAGACGGAGGGGCCGCTGCCGCCGAAGAGCGTGACGTGCCAGGCGTCCGGGAGGACGTCGGCGGCGAGGAAGCCGAGGCCGCCGAGCACCCAGAGGACGGCGACGGCGAGGAAGACGCCGGCGGTGCGGCGCGCGGCCGCGTCGAGCGGACCGAGGCCGGCGAGTTCGGCGCGCGCGGCGTCGCGAGCGGCGGAGACGTCAGCGACGCGCGGCGGGTAGAGCCAGTAGGTGAGGACGGCCCAGACGACGGGGAGGGTGACGGCGACGACGGGGAGGCCGACGGCGAGCCAGTCGAAGAAGGAGACGTCGACGCCGAGCGTCTCTCGGAGCGTCGCGACGGCGATTGCGTTCGGCGGTGTGCCGACGAGCGTGCCGACGCCGCCGACGGACGCGGCGTAGGCGGTTCCGAGGACGAGGGAGACGTGGAGGTTGTCCGTGTCGCCTGCGTCGAGTTCGGCGACGAGGCCGACGGCGATGGGGAGCATCATCGCCGCGGTGGCGGTGTTGGAGACGACCATGGAGAGGACCGCGGTCGTGACCATGACGCCGAGGACGAGCCGCCGGGGGCTGGAGCCGAAGCGCGCGACGAGCCGGAGGGCGACGCGGCGGTCGAGGCCGTGGCGCTGGAGCGCGGCCGCGAGGACGAACGTCGCGAGGAAGAGGAAGACGACGGGGTCGGCGAACCCGGAGAGCGCGTCCTCGAAGCGGGAGTAGACGCCGAGGACGCCGAGGAGGGCGGGGACGAGGAGGCTCGTGACGGCGAGCGGGAGCGCGCCCGTGACCCAGAGCGTGGCGGCGAAGGCCATCGTCGCGAGCGCGTACTGGCCGGCGGGCGTGAGGCCGGCGGGCGTCGGCGCGGCCGTCACGCCAGCCGTGAGCGCGACCGCGGCGAGGAGGCTGGCGACGCGGCGCTGGTCCATACCGACTTCCCGCCCGCCGACACGTTATCGTTTGCCCTTGCGACCGTGTCACGGCGACAGTCTCACGGGAGTCGTTTCGCGGGGAGCCGGCCGAACCTCTGGTTCACGGGTCGGCTTTCTCAACAGTTTTGCCCGTTCGACGACAAGGGCGCGTATGGAATTCGACTTCCCTCGCTCGGTGGCCCCACTCGTCGTGATCGTCGCCGTCGCGACCGTCGCGCTCACGAGCATGATGACCGCGTCGACGGTGTTCATGATGGTCCTGCCGTCGATGATCGTCTTCTCGGTCGTCGCGTTCTTCTTCGGGATGAAACACGGCGAGTTCCGCGCCAGCCCGTAGGTCCGGCTCAGCTCCCCGCAGCGGTGCGACCGAGGACCGCGTTATTCTTCGACTGTGCGAACGCGAACGCTCGATAGCCGTTTTAGCCGTTTCGCGGGTGAGTGGCGACGGCTCCCGGTAGCGGCGGGTTCTGGGCCGCCTCAGGCGTCTCGCGCGAGGTCGGCGGCGACGCCGAGGTAGGTCTCGGGCGCGAGCGCTTCGAGTTCCGCGCGGACGTCGTCGGGGACGTCGAGGTCGGCGAAGAGCTCGTGGAAGTCGTCGAGCGTGACGTGCCGGCCGCGCGTGAGGGCTTTCACGCGCTCGTAGGCGTCGCCGTGGCCCTCCCGGCGCAGGATCGTCTGGACGGCCTCGCCGATGAGTTCCGGGTGGGCTTCGAGCTCTTCGCGCATCGCGACGGGGTTCGGCTCGATCTCTCCTAATCCACGCCGGAGCTTGCTGTACCCGAGGAGGCAGTACGCGAACGCGCTCCCGACGTTGCGCTTGACCGTGCTGTCGGAGAGGTCGCGCTGGAGCCGGCTCGTGGTGAGGTAGTCGGCGAGGAAGACGAGGTCCGAGTTCGCCTTGGAGAGGTTCCCCTCGGAGTTCTCGAAGTCGATGGGGTTCACTTTGTGCGGCATCGTGGAGCTCCCGGTCTCGCCTTCGGTGGTCTCCTGGCCGAGATACCCGTCCGAGACATATCTCCAGATGTCGCGGTCGAGGTCGAGGAGGACGTCGTTCGCGCCGCGGAGCGCGTCGAAGACGGCGGCGAGGTCGTCGCAGGGATTGACTTGCGTCGTCGGCTCCGCGTGCTCGATGCCGAGGTCTTCGACGAACTCGCGGCTGAACGCGCGCCAGTCGACGTCGGGGTAGGCGACGTGGTGGGCGGCGTAGGTGCCGGACGCGCCGGCGAGTTTCCCCGCGATGCCGGCGGCGGCAGCGTCGATGCGCGCGACGAGGCGGCCGAGGCGGCTGGCGTAGACGGCCATCTCCTTCCCGAAGGTCGTCGGCGTCGCGGGCTGGCCGTGGGTGCGCGCGAGCATCGGCGTGTCCGCGTGCTCGTGGGCGAACGCGACGAGCGAATCCCGGACCTCGCGGAGTTCCGGGAGGAGGACAGCCTCGACGGCGGGCTTCAGCAGGAGGCGGTAGGCGAGGTTGTTGACGTCCTCGCTCGTCAGGCCGAAGTGAATCCACGAGTGGGCGCGCTCGGGCGCGTGCTCGCGGAGGAAGTACTCGACGGCTTTCACGTCGTGGTTCGTCGCGCTGTACCCGCGCGCGCCCTCCGTCTCGATACGCTTCACGAGGTCGGCGTCCCCGTCGTCGAACTCCTCGTGGGCGGCGGTGACGGCGTCGCGTTCCTCGCTATCGAGGTCGAGCGGGGTGGCGTCGAGGTCGGCGAGCGCGAGGAGGTAGCGGGCTTCGACTTCGACGCGCGCCCGCATGAGCGCCTTCTCGCTCGCGTACGGCACGAGCGGCTCGGTGTAACGCGCGTACCGGCCGTCGAGGGGCGACACGGCGGACAGTGGGCCTCGGTCGGTCATACGCGAAACTCCCCGTGGAACCACAGTAAGACTGTCGGTCCCGCCCCTCGAAAGAAGGCACGTTCCTGCACACATACCGGCATCGAATGCCGGCAGAGGCGCGACTGTATGCTCGTCTGTGTATATTTGCTCGCGTGGAACCGCAATCGCCTTACCGGTGGCTGCCGGGGAGTCGAGTATGAGCGAGTTCGCTATCGCGGGTATCGCCGGAAACCGAGGGCGGAACCTCCGTCGCATCGCCGCGACGGAGCCGGGCGACGCCGACGTCGCCGTCGTGGTCGCCGCGAGCGAGGACGCGCCGGTGCTCGACGCCGACGAGTTCGCCGACACGCCTACCGTGGTCGTCGAGCGCGACGAGGGCGAGTCCCGGGAGTCTCACGAGGAGCGCCTCCTCGACGCCATCGAGGGGTACGACGTCGACCTCGTCTGCCTCGACGGCTTCATGCGCGTGCTCACGGAGACGTTCCTCGACGCCGCGCCGACGACGCTGAACGTCCACCCGAGCCTCCTCCCCGCCTTCCCCGGGACGGACGCGCACGAGCAGGTCCTCGACGCCGGCGTCAGCGTCACCGGCGCGACCGTCCACGTAGTGACGGAAGAACTCGACGGCGGCCCCATCGTCACGCAGGAGTCGGTCCCGGTCTTCCCGGACGACGACGCCGACGCGCTCAAGCGCCGCGTGCTCGAAGACGCCGAGTTCGCCGCCTACCCGCGCGCCGTCGAGTGGTTCGCGACCGGCGACGCCGCCTACGAGAACGGCACTCTCACGGTCGACGCCGACGAGCCCGGTGACTTCCCGACGCGACGAACCGTCACCGAGGACAAGGAAGACGAGCTCCGGTACGGCGAGAACCCCCATCAGGACGCCGCCGTCTACCGGAATCGAAAAAGCGACGAGCCGAGCGTCGTCGCCGCCGACCAGCTGAACGAGGGCGCGAAGGGGCTCTCCTACAACAATTACAACGACGCGGACGGCGCGCTCGACCTCATCAAGGAGTTCGACGAGCCGGCGGCAGCAGTGATTAAACACACGAACCCCGCGGGCTGCGCCACGGCGGACACGCTCGCCGAGGCCTACGAGGCCGCGCTCGCCACGGACCCGATGAGCGCCTTCGGCGGGATTGTCGCGCTCAACCGCACCTGCGACGCGGAAACCGCAGAGCTCGTCGTGGACTCCTTCAAGGAGGTCGTCGTCGCGCCCGGCTACACCGACGACGCGCTCTCCGTCCTCACGTCGAAGAAGAACCTGCGCGTGCTCGACGTCGGCGGCGACGAACTCGGCCCCGGCGACGTGACCGAGCGCTTCACGGAGAACGACCTCGTCGGCGGCCGCCTCGTCCAGGAACGCGATACCTGGGCCCCGACGGAGGACGACTTGGAGGTCGTGACGGACGCCGAGCCCACCGGCGAACAGGTGGAGGCGATGCTGTTCGCGTGGAAGGTCCTCAAGCACGTGAAGTCGAACGGCGTCCTCTTCGCCGACGGCACGGAGACGGTGGGCGTCGGCATGGGGCAGGTCTCCCGGGTGGACGCCGTCCGCCTCGCCGCGATGAAGGCCGAAGAGCACGCCGAAGGCAAGAGCGCCGACGGCGCGGTGATGGCCTCGGACGCCTTCTTCCCCTTCCCCGACGGCATCGAGGAAGCCGCCGACGCCGGTATTTCTGCGGTTATCCAGCCCGGCGGCTCCGTGAACGACGACGACGTCATCGAGGCCGCGAACGAGGAAGGCATCGCGATGGTCTTCACCGGCCGGCGCACCTTCCGCCACAGCTAACCGTTACTCGGGAATCTCCCGGGTCTCGTGGCGCGGCGTCTCCGGCCGAACGCGGAACTCGAAGCGCGCGCCGCCGCTCGCGGATTCGGTGACGGTGACGCTCCACCCGTGGAGCTCCGCGACCTCCCGGACGAACGCGAGCCCGAGCCCCGTCGAACCGCGAACGGTCGTGAACCCCACCTCGAACACCCTCTGCCGTTGCTCCACCGGAATGCCGGGGCCGTCATCTTCGACGTAAAACCCGATACGAGCCGATGCGTCAGCCCGCGGGGTATCCGCAGCCATCGTGCCGACGGTGACGGTGACGTCGTCGCCGGCGTGCTGGCGGGCGTTGGCGAAGAGGTTGGCGAGGAGGCGGTCGAGGAGTTCGGGGGAGGCGTCGAGTTCGGCGGCGTCGTCGACGACGAGCTCGGCGTTCGTGTCGGCGGCGTGGGCGTGGAACTCCCAGGCGGAGCGGGCGACGGCGTCGAGGTCGACGGGTTCTTTCTGGATGCCGTCGCGTTCGACACGGAGGAGGTCGACCGCGCCGCCGATCATGTCGTCCATGCGTTTGAGGGCGCGTTCGACGCGTTCGAGGTCGGCTGGGTCGCCGCCGTCCATGACGGTTTCGAGCCAGCCGCGCGCGATGGTGAGGGGGTTTCTGAGGTCGTGGCTGATGTAGCTGGCGACGGCGAGCGTGCGCTCCGCGCGGCGGTTCGCGGCGAGTTCGGCGGCGACGCGCTCGGTGACGTCGGTGTGGGTGACGAGCGCGTAGGCGGCGTCGTCGACGGCGAAGCGGTCGGCGCGCATGAGGAACCACTGTTTCCGGTCGGGCGAGTGACAGGGGTACTCCATGCGGAACGTCTCGGTCGCGCCGTCGAGAATCGCGTTGATCGACTCGGCGGCGCGGTCCGCGTAGTCGCCGCCGTCGCGGCAGGTGTCGAGGTAGTTCACGCCGACGTCGCTCACCGGAACCGGGCGGCCGCCGCGGGTGCCGAGGTCGTTCCACGAGGCGTTCGTGCCGAGGATGACGCCATCGGCGTCGAGGACCGCGGCGGAGTCCTCGAACGAGTCGAGCGCGGCGGCTGCGATGTCCCCGGAGATGTCCATGCGAGAGAGTGAGGAGCGAGCGGCATAGACGTATGGGATAACCGAGACCGCACGGGCGAGCGGGCGTCGTCGCTCGCCCGCGCGGACGCCTGCCGCGTCGAGTCCGACAGCCTAAAGCGGAGTCCGGCGGACCATTCGGTATCATGCGATACGACGAGGCCGCTAACTTCCTTCTCGACCTCCAGCGCTACCGGCCGCGCGCCGGGACGGACGCGACCGCCGCGCTCCTCGACGCGCTCGGCGACCCACACGAGGGCCCGCGGTACGTGCAGGTCGCGGGGTCGAACGGGAAGGGGAGCACGGCGCGGCTGCTCGAACGCGTCCTCCGCGAGGCCGGTCTCGACGTCGGCCTCTACACGAGCCCGCACTTCGACGACCTCAGAGAGCGCGTGCGGGTGAACGGCCGCGTCGTCCCGAAGTCGGCGGTGGCGGCGTTCGCGCGCGCGGCGAAACCCCACGTCGTCGACGCGGCCGCGGCGGGGCGCGCGCCGACGTTCTTCGAGACGATGACGGGACTGGCGCTCTGGCACTTCGGCCGCGAGGACGTCGACGTCGCGGTGCTCGAAGTCGGCATCGGCGGGAAGTTCGACGCGACGAGCGTCGTCGACCCGGAGGCGGCGGCGGTGACGAGCGTGACGCTCGAACACACCGGCGTGCTCGGCGACACCGTCGAGGAGATCGCGACCGATAAGGCGCACGTCGCGCCAGAGAATGAGAACGCGCTGGTGACGGCGACGACGGGTGACGCGTTGGACGCGGTGCGCGCGCAGGCGGGCGACGTCCTCACCGTCGGCCCGGGCGGCGACGTGCGGACGAGCTACGGCGGCGCGGTCTCCCCGGTCGAATCCCTCGTGACGGTCGAGACCGAGGGGTTCGCGGTGGAGACGCGGCTGCCGCTCCTCGGCGCGTATCAGGCGACGAACGCGGGGGTGGCGGTGGCGCTCGCCCGCCAGCTCGCCGACGTGGACGAGGCGACGGTGGCGCGCGGCCTGCGGAACGCGACGTGGCCGGGGCGGTTCGAGGTGATGGGACGGGAGCCGCTCGTCGTGCTCGACGGCGCGCACAACCCCGGGGCGTGCGAGGCGCTCGCGGACACGCTCGCGGAGTTCGACGGCGAGTACGACGACCTCCACCTCGTGTTCGGCGCGATGAACGACAAGGACCACGCGGGGATGGCGGACGCGCTCCCGACGCCGGCGAGCCTGTACACGTGCGTCCCGGCGACGCAGCGCTCCGAGGACCGGGACGTGCTCGCGCGCGTCTTCGGCGGGCGCGGCGTCGAAGACGTCCACGCGATTTCGAGCGTCGAAGCCGCCGTCGACCGCGCCGTCGACGCCGCGGGCGAGGACGACCTCGTGCTCGTGACGGGGTCGCTGTACGCGGTCGCGGAAGCGCGGGCGCGGTGGACGCGGACGTTCACCGAGACCGACGTGGACGGCCTCGACGACGCGCGCGCCGCGCTGGAGCGGACGGACGTGACGCCGCCGGGCGTCTGGCGGATGCGCGGGAAGGGCGTCCACCGCGTCGTCAGAACGAGAGTCCAGAAGCGACAGGCCTCCTACCTCAAAGAGGAGCTGCTGTCGCTCGGCGGGGAGTGCGCCATCAGCGGGCTGAACGACCAAGTGGAAGGGAACCTCGACGTCGCGTTGATGGGGACGCTCGCGCAGTTCAAGCGGCTCTGCGGGAAGCTCGACGGGCAGCCGTACGGGCTGTCGGTCCTCGCCGACGACCTCCGTGACTCGCTCGGCATCGAAACGGGAGCCGGCGGTGATGGCACGGGCGGCGCGGGCGGCGCGGACGGTGAGAAGCCCGCGTATCCCTGGGAGGACGAGGGGACGGCGGTGATGGGCATTCTGAACTGCACGCCCGATTCGTTCCACGACGGCGGCGAGTACGCGGCGGTCGAGGACGCCGTCGAGCGAGCGGAGGAGATGGTCGAGGCGGGCGCGGACGTCGTCGACGTCGGCGGCGAGTCGACGCGGCCGGGCGCAGAGCCCGTCGCCGCGGAAGAAGAGATCTCGCGCGTCGTCCCGGTCATCGAGCGTATCAGCGACTTCGACTGCCTCGTCTCGGTGGACACGATGAAGGCCGAGGTCGCCCGCGCGGCGCTGGAGGCGGGCGCGGACATCCTGAACGACGTGACGGGCTTAGAGGACCCGGCGATGCGGTTCGTCGCCGCGGAGTACGACGCGCCGCTCGTCGTGATGCACTCGCTGAACGCGCCCGTCGACCCGGACGAATCCGTCGACTACGACGACGTCGTCGACGACGTCGTCGCCGAACTCAGAGAGCGCGTCCTCCTCGCGGAGAAGGCCGGCGTCGAAGAGGTAATCGTCGACCCCGGCATCGGCTTCGCGAAGAGCGAGGGCGAGAACTTCGAAATCCTCCAGCGGACCGACGAGCTCCACGCGCTCGGCTGCCCGGTTCTCGTCGGCCACAGCCACAAGTCGATGTGGGCGGCGGCGGACGCCTACCCCGACGACGGCGGGTACGCGACGGTCGCGGGCACCGCGCTCGCCGCCGACCGCGGCGCGGACATCGTCCGCGTGCACGACGTGGCGGAGAACGTCGCCGCCGTGAACGCCGTCGAGGCGACGAAGAGGGGAGCGGACGCCGACGACACGTGAAATGACGGGCGACGACGAAGCCGACGCCGCGTTCCGCCGGGCGGTCAGGAGCGGGTACGACTCGCTCGCGGACGCCTACGCCGCCCAGCGCGACGCGGGCGACGATTCGCCGGACCTCCTCGACTCGCTCTTCGACGACCTCGGCGCGGGCGCGCGCGTCCTCGACCTCGGCTGCGGCGCGGGCGACCTCGTCCTCGACTCACTCCCCGACCCGGTCAGGGGTGTGGGTCTCGACGTCTCCCGCGAGCAGACGCGGCGCGCGCGAACGCACGCCGACCGCGTCGTCCAGGGCGACATGACCGCGCTCCCGTTCGACGCCGACTCGTTCGACGCGGCGACCGCGATGTACTCGATAATCCACGTCCCCGCGAGCGAACACCCCGCCGTCTACGCGGAACTCGCGCGCGTCCTCCGGCCCGGCGGCGACGCCGTCGTCGTCACCGGCCACGACGCCTGGACAGGCGCGAACCCCGACTGGCTCGACGCGAACGTCGAGATGCGGTGGAGCTGGCCGGCCCTCGCGGAGACGAAGCGCGCGCTCCGCGAGGCGGGACTCGAAGTGGTCGAAGAAGCAGACGTCGCGGACTCGCTCGGCGGGAGTTTCCGCCACCTCCGCCTCTCGCTCGACGCCTGAGCCCGTCGGATTCGACCGGTACGTTTTTCGGCGCGCGAGCGGACGGTTCGAGCGACCAGTTCTATGAGCCGCCGGCGCTCGGTCCGTCCGGTGTTCTCCCCGCGGTCGCCCCCCGCGTCGCGGCGGGCCCGATAGCCGCAGCACTCGGGTTCGCCTCGCTACCCTTCCGGTAGCCGCATTCTCCGCACGACCGCACACGATATGCACACACCGACCGAGCCGCCGGCGTCGAGCCGGCGCTCACGCGACCACGCCTCGACCACTGAACCATCCCCGTTCCGCGCGCCGCACCGGGCGGCGCGACCCCGAACCGGAGGCGGAAGCCGGTGACGCTCCTCGACCGCGCGCTCTGGCGGAACCGCCGCTTCCGGCGGTTCGTCGCCGGGCAGTTCGCGACGAACGCCGGGGACAGCCTCTACACCGTCGCGGTGCTCTGGGTCGCCTTCCAGCTGACGGGGTCGACGCTCGTCACGGGCGCGCTGAACGCGATCCTCCTGCTCCCCTGGCTCCTCCAGGTGTTCGCCGGCCCGCTCGTCGACCGACTCCCGCTCAGGGGCGTCCTCGTCGGCTCACAGGTCGTTCAGGGCGTCGCCGTCCTCGTCCTCCCTCTCGCGGCGGTGACCGGCCGGCTGACCGTCCCCGTGCTGTTCGCCGTCGCCCCCGTCTTGATGCTCGCGTCGCTGCTGATGGCTCCGATGGAGACCGCACTCCTCCCGCGAATCGTCGACGACGAACGGCTGTCCGGCGCGAACGCCGCGCTCTCCGTCGTCACGCTCGGCCTCGACATGGTCTTCGACGCGCTCGGCGGGGCCTTCATCGCGGTGCTCGGCGCGACCGCGCTCTTCGTCGCCGATTCGGCGACCTTCGCCGTCGCCGCGCTCCTGTTCGCCGGCGTCATCGTCCGCCCGGCGGACGCCCAGCGTGAGCCTGTGGGGTCGACGGAGCCGACGCCGACGGTTCGTTCGGCGCTCCGCTCGTACGCCGCGGACCTACGGGCCGGCGTCGACATCATTCGCGGGAGCGTCTTCGTCGAGTTAGTCGTTCTGACCGCCGTGACGAACTTCGCCGTCGGCGTCGCGCTCGCCGTCCTCCCGGCGTTCGGCGACAACTTGGGCGGCCCCGCGGTCTACGGCCTCCTGCTGGGGGCGCTCGGAATCGGGCGGCTCCTCGGCTCCCTCGTCGGCCCGTACGTCGAGGACATCCCGTACGGCTGGGTGCTCGCCTCGCACGCGCTCGGCGCGGCCTGCTGGGTGGCGGCGGCGCTCTCCCCGACGGCCGTCGCCGCGGTCGTCCTGTTCGGTCTCGCGTGGGTTCCCGCGGGCGCGTCCGGCGTGCTCACGTCGACGCTGAACCAGCGGGTGTTCCCCGCCGACGCGCTCGGGCGGGTGTCCGCGACGAAGGGGACGCTGTCGGGGGCGTCCCTCCCACTCGGGTCGCTCCTCGGCGGGTTCGCCGCCGAAACGCTGGGCGTGACGACGACCATGGCGGGAGCCGCCAGTGGGTTCGCCGTCACGGCCGGCTACGTCCTCCTGCGGACGCGGCTCAGGCGGCTCCCCGCGGTCGCCGCGGCCGAACCAGAAGACTTCGACGTCGACGCCGCGGAGACAGCAGACCGGGGAGAGGAGAGGGGAGACCCGCCGTAGGGGGAGAGAAGACCGCGCTCAGAGCGACGGCGTGGTTTTGCGGTCCGCGCGGTAGAAGTCGAGGTAGCGTTCGACGAACGCGCGTTCGCCGTAGCGCTCGTAGTCGGGGTCAGGGCCAGTGGAGTCGACGGCGGCGGCGTCGCGGAGGCGTTCGACGAGCTCCTCGTCGGTCGTCGCGAGGAAGCCGCGCTCTTCGTGTTCGACGAGTTCGTGCGCGGCGGAGTCGACGTGGTATTCGACGAGGGCGACGCAGCCGCAGGCGAGCGCGCGCAGGAGGTCCGTCGGGAAGGAGGAGCGGCGCGCGGTCTGGACGTAGACGTGCGCGTCGAGGAAGTACCGGATGCGCTCTTCGACCGTTCGCTCGCCGACGAACTCGACGCGGTCGTCGATGCGGAGGTCGCGGGCCTGCCGGACGTAGTTCTCCTTCTCCGGGCCGTCGCCGATGACGGTCGCGCTCCAGTCGAACTCGCGGAACTCCGCGAGCGCGAGGAGGAGGGATTCGAGGTTCGCCGCGCCGTCGAGCCGCCGGGAGTAGACGATGTCACCGGCGTCGACCGGGTCGGCGGACGTGATGGTCTCCCACTCGATGGGGTCTTCGACGACGGTGAAGGCGTCGCCGTCGATGCCGCGTTCGCGGTAGGCCGTCGCGACGAGGCGGGAGGGGACGACGGCGGTGCTCGCGCCGTTCACGGCGGCGCGGTAGAAGCGGTCGGAGAGCCCGCCTTCGCGCCGGGGCGGGTCGTAGCACTCCACGAGGTAGGAGGCGTTCGCGAGTCGTGCGCCGACGCGGGCGGCGAGCGCCGCGCCCGGCGGGTCGCCGGCGGCGTGCACGACGTCCGGGTCGAACGACCGGAGCGCGCCCGGGAGGCCCGCGCGGTAGCGCCAGTCGTTCTCGGGCGCGACGGCGTAGTAGTCGAGGCCCTCGTGTTCGAAGGCGTCGACGTCGCCCTCCCACCACTGCGTCGTGAAGAACTGGACGTCGTGGCCGCGGCCGGCGAGGACGCTCGCGAGGCGATAGAAGCGTTCCGGGACGCCCGTCGTCGCTCCGTGCTCGACGGTCTCGGCCGTCACGAACGCCACGCGCATACTCTACGACTCCGCGAGACGCCGTAAAAAGGTATTCCCTTCGGGCGAATCGAGTCGCGCCGCGGACAGGAGGCCAGCGGTGGCTCCTCGCGACCGGCGGGAGTGGGGCGTCGACGGCGCGGCGGCTTCGCCGACCCGAACGGCTATCCGCGCCCCCGGAAAACGACGGGTATGGCGTACGATATCGAACGCTACCTCAATATTCGGAGCGCGGGCGGTCCGACGTTCGGCCCGGACGGCCGGCTCGCCTTCCTGATGGACACGACGGGGACGTCGCAGGTCTGGCGGCTGGACGAGCCGCTCGAATGGCCGGACCAGCTCTCCTTCCACGAGGAGCGCGTGACGTTCGCGTCCTACTCGCCGACGCGCGACGAGCTCGTCTACGGCCGCGACGAGGGCGGGAACGAGAAGACGCAGTTCTTCCGGCTCTCGGGCGACGGCGCGGAGGAAGTCGCGCTCACCGACACCCCCGACGCCATCCACCAGTGGGGCGGCTGGAGTCACGACGGCGAGCGCTTCGCGTTCACCGCGAACCGCCGCGACGAGGCGGACTTCGACGCCTACGTCCAGCGCCGCGACGAGACCGGCGACGACGCCGAACTCGTCTTCGACGGGAGCGACGCCGGCTGGCTCTCCGTCGCCGGCTGGAGTCCGAGCGACGACCGCCTCCTCGTCCACGAGATGCACTCGAACGTCGCCCACGACCTCCACGTCGTCGACATCGATACCGGCGAGGCGACACGCCTCACGGGCGGCGAGGAAGCGGAAGTCCGGTACGCGTCCGCGTCGTGGTCGCCGGACGGCGACGGCCTGCTCGTGGCGACGGACCGGGGCAGGGATACGCTCGCGCTCTGCCGCCTCGACGCCGACACCGGCGACCTCACTCCCGTCGCGGAGGGCGGCGACTGGGACGTCTCCAGCGTCTTCGTCGACCACGAATCGTCGAGGATCGCCTACGCGCGGAACGTCGACGGCTACACCGACCTCACGCTCGGCCGTCTCGACGGCGCGACGGTCGAGCGCGAAGAATCCCCCGCGGACGGCCTGCCCGACGGCGTCCTCACCGGGTTCTCCTTCGGCCCCGACGCCGAGCGCATCGCCGTCTCGTGGTCCGCGCCGACCGAGAACGGGAACGTCTTCGTCGCCGACCTCGATGGCGACGAGCCGACCCGGTGGACGGACGCCGCGACCGCCGGCATCCCCAGAGACGGCTTCCGCGACCCCGAGCTCGTCCGCTTCGACTCATTTGACGACCTAGAGATTCCCGCGTTCCTCACCGTCCCCGAGGGCGACGGCCCCGTCCCCGTCATCGTCGACATCCACGGCGGCCCCGAGTCCCAGCGCCGCCCCTCCTTCTCGGCGCTCCGCCAGTACTTCGTCGACAACGGCTACGCCGTCTTCGAGCCGAACGTCCGCGGCTCCGCGGGCTACGGGAAGGAGTACATGAACCTCGACAACGTCGAGAGGCGGATGGACTCCGTCGCCGACATCGACGCCGGCGTCGAGTGGCTCACCGACCGAGACGGCGTCGACGCCGACCGCGTCGTCGCCTACGGCGGCTCCTACGGCGGCTTCATGGTGCTCGCCGCGCTCACCGAGTATCCCGAGCGCTGGGCGGCCGGCGTCGACGTCGTCGGCATCGCGAACTTCGTCACCTTCCTCGAAAACACCGGGGACTGGCGGCGCGAACACCGCGAAGCCGAATACGGCTCCCTCGCCGAGGACCGGGAGTTCCTCGAATCCATCAGCCCCATCAACAACATCGAGGACATCCGCGCCCCGCTCCTCGTTCTCCACGGCGCGAACGACCCGCGCGTCCCCGTCGGCGAAGCCGAACAGATCGCCGACGAAGCGAGCGAACACGTCCCCGTGGAGAAACTCGTCTTCGACGACGAGGGCCACGGGTTCAGTAAGCTCGAGAACCGCATCACCGCCTACAGCGCCGTCGTCGACTTCCTCGACGAGCACGTCTGAGCACTCCGGCGGTCCCGCTCCGCCGCGGTCGGCGGTTCCCGACCCGTGTCAGTAGACGCGGTCGAGGAACGCCGCGAGCGCGTCGTTCACCGCGTCCGGGTTCTCGCAGTTCGAGGAGTGACCCGCTTCCGGGATCGGCTCGAACGTGAGGTCGGGGATGGCGGCGTAGGAGTCACGGGCGGCGTCGATATCGAGAGTGGCGTCCTCCTCGCCGTGGACCGCGAGGACGGGGACGTCGATGTCGGCGACGCGCTCCCGGAGGTCCTCGCGGCCGAGCCACGAGCGGACCTCGTTGGCGACGGCGCGACCGGGGTAGGTCGTCCAGCGGTCCACCCAGCCGTCGACGAGGCCGGTGCGCTCCTCGCGGCTGGTCGCGCCGAACAGCTCTTCCGTCACGGGTTCGGCGACGGCCCGCGGCACCGCGGGTTCGTCGTCGATGGCCTCGGCGGTCGCGCCGTGGCGCTCCTGGTCGGCCTCGGTGTGCGGTTTCGCCATCGAGTCCACGAGGACGAGCCCGTCGACGCGCTCGGGGTGCGCGAGGGCGAAGCGCAGGCCCATGAAGCCGCCCATCGACATCCCACAGAGGACACACGAGTCGATGCCGCGCGCGTCGAGGAAGCGCTCGGCGTCGGCGACGAGGTCGTCGAGGTCGTAGGGTTCGGCGTAGCGGTCGGTGCGCGCGCGGAGGTCGTACGCGACCGTCCGGTACTCGTCTGCGAACGCCTCGATCTGCGGGTCGAACATCGTCCGGTCCATCAGCGTGCCGTGGGCGAACACGACCGGATCGCCGCTCCCGCGGTCGGTGCAGACCGTGTCGCTCCGGTGCGTATACAGTTCCGCGCCATCGCGTGCCATGGTAACAATCTCCTAACAATCCCGTATATAGCTTCGCGTCCCGGAAGACCCGAGTTCGTCCGATACCGACCGCGACTCCGTCGAGGACGCGCTCACGTCCCACTCGCCGGGTTAGAACGCAGCGGGAACCAGAGCGGGGTCGAGGCCTCCGACGAGGGAAGGTTTTTGCCGCGGCCATCGCATTCTCACCGGTATGGACGAGCATACGCGCGACCCCGGCGTCGCGCCGCCGCTCGGCACGCCCGCGGGCTGGCGGCCGATTCGCCGCGAGTGGGAGCACGCGACGCTCCGCCGCGCCACGGAGCACGCCGTCCGCCTCCACAACGACGCCGCCTACCTCGACGCCTACGACTGCGTGAAGTACGAGTGGTACAACTACGGCGACGGCACGCGGGAGTCGAAATTCTGCCACGGCCTCCAGCAGGCCATCGCGGCGCGCCACAAACACGACGTCGACGTCCCCGAGGGCGCGCGCTCGCTCGCCCGAACGGCGCGAAAATACCTCCAAGACACGCCCGCGGACTTCTACGGCCTCGACGTCGGCGGCCTCCGCGACACGCTCGCCGAGGTCGAATCGGAGCCGGACGCCTTCGACGGCTTCCGCCTCGTCCTCGACGGCGAGCCAGTGACGGCCTATCCGGCGGACTACGCGTTCGCCGACGACCTCCCCTGATTCTCGACTAACGTTCGCCGCGCGCGGCGAGCCACGCTTCGTCGACGGCGACGAGCGCGGCGTACGCGAACGCGGCGGCCGCCGAGACGGCGAGAGAGAGGCCCGCCGTCGCCGCGCCGAACACGGCCAGTTCGACGAGGAGGCGGGCGGGGTCGGCGAGCCGGTAGCGGGCGCGCGGCGCGACGAACGCCCCCCAGACGACGGCGGCGGCGAGCGGTGCGCCCGCGGCGAGTACCGCCCGCGACGCGACCGTATCCCCCGCCACCCACCCCCAGTAGCCCAGCGCCGCCAGCGCCCCCAGTTCGAGGAGGAAACGCGCCGCGAGCGCCACCGACACCGACGGGGACTCGGACGACATACCCCACTCGACGCCCGCCCGCGAGAAGAAGATTCGCCCCCGCGCAACACTGACCCGAGCCGGCCGGAGAAACCGGCCGACGAAGCGGGCAACACGCTCCGGTCGACGACGCAACCACTCGGGGCGGGGTATCGAAAGGGGGCGGGTTCTCGCGTGTCTCTGCGCGGCCCCTATTCGTGACGAACGGAGTGAGGAGCGAATATGTCGCGCAGAACGCGCGAGAACTCGCGGGCTTTCGGAAACGTCGACGACACCAGTGTTCGCGGCGGGAAAGCGGAGCAGAAGGCCCGCAAAACCAGAAGCAGCTAGCCGCCGAGGTAGAGTTCGGCGACTTCGGGGTTGTCCATGAGGTCGTCGGCGTCGTCTTCGTAGGCGACTTGGCCTTGGTCGAGGACGTAGCCGCGGTCGGAGATGGCGAGGCCCTGGCGGGCGTTCTGTTCGACCATCAGGACGGCGGTGCCGAGTTCGTTGACGGCGACGACGTCCTCGAAGACGTCCTTCGCGGTGTTGGGGGCGAGGCCCGCCGAGGGTTCGTCGATGAGGAGGACGTCGGGTTCGGTCATGAGCGCGCGGGCGAACGCGAGGACCTGGCGTTGGCCGCCGGAGAGCGTGCTCGCTTTCGCGCGTTTCTTCTCGGTGAGGAGCGGGAAGCGCTCGTAGAGCTCCTCGATGCGTTCGCCGACGCCCGAGTGCCGGGGGACGCCGCCGATTTTGAGGTTCTCCTCGATGGTGAGACTCCCGAAGACGTTCTCGGTCTGCGGGACGTAGCCGACGCCGAGTCGAACGACGTCCTCGGGCGGCGTGCCGCCGATTTCGTCGCCGTTCAGGCGGACGCTGCCCGTCCACGGGGTGAGGAGGCCGAACGCGGTCTTCAGCACGGTGGATTTCCCCGCGCCGTTCGGGCCGACGAGGCAGACGATCTCCTCCGAGTCGAGGTGGAGGCTGAGGTCGTCGAGGACCTGGACGTCGCCGTAGCCGGAGTCGACGCCGTCGAGCGCGAGCACGTGCTCACTCATCGAGCGGCCCTCCGAGGTAGGCGTCGACGACTCGGTCGTCGGTTCGTACGGCGTCCGGTGCGCCCTCGACGAGGACGCGGCCCTGGTCGAGGACGACGATGGGGTCGGCGAGATCCATGATGAAGCCCATGTCGTGTTCGATGAGGAGGACGGTGATGCCCTCGTCGTTGATGTCGCGGATGAAGCCTTTGAGTTTGTTCGCGAGCGTCGGGTTGACGCCGGCGACGGGTTCGTCGAGCAGGAGGACGTCCGGCTCGGTCATCGTCGCGCGGGCGAGTTCGACGAGCTTCATCTGCCCGCCGGAGAGTTCCGTCGCGGGCGTGTCGGCGAACTCGGCGATTTCGAAGCGTTCGAGCGTCTGCATCGCCTGTTCGAGGTTCGCGCGCTCCTCGGCGAGGACCTGACTGCGGTTCGTGAAGATGGAGAAGACGCTCTCGCCCGTCTGGTGTTGCGGACCGACGAGCATCGCTTCGCGGACGGTCATCCCCTCCAACTTCCGCGGGGTCTGGAACGTCCGGACGAGGCCGGCGTCGGCGACGGCGTGCGGTTCGCGGCCGGTGACTTCGGTGTCGTTCACGTAGACGCTCCCGCCGTCGGGCTCGTAGAACCCGGAGACGAGGTTGAAGAGCGTGGACTTCCCCGCGCCGTTCGGCCCGATGAGACCCGTGATGGAGCCGCGTTCGACTTCGAGGTCGACGTCGTCCGTGACCTGGAGGCCGCCGAAGGCCTTGCGGAGGCCGTCGACGCGGAGGACGGGGTCGGACTTCCCGCTGACCGCGCCGTCCGTGATGCGGTCCTCGTCAGTCACTGCGACCACCTCCGTTCTCCCCGGCGGCCGGGCCGGCGGGGCCGCCGCCGTCGGTCGTGCCGGGGGTGACGAGTTCGTGCTGCGGCGGCAGGATGCCCTCCTGGCGGAAGTACATCACGCCGACGATGAGCAGGCCGATGACGAGCAGCCGGACGGCGGCGGTGGGGAAGGCGGCTGGGAGGAGGTCGCCGCCGAGGAACCGCGTGCCCTCGACGATGATGACGAGGACGAGGCCGCCGAAGAACGCGCCGCGGTTGGAGCCGCTGCCGCCGAGGATGACCGCGATCCAGACGTAGAACGTCTGCGTCGGGTCGAGCGCGCTCGGCGTGATGGCGAGGTTGAGGTGGGCGTAGAAGACGCCGGCGAGCGCCATGACGACGCTCCCGACGACGAACGCCTCCATCTTGAAGCGGAAGGCGTCCTTCCCGAGCGCCTCCGCGAGGTCCTCGTCGGCGCGGATGGTGCGAACCGTCCGCCCCCACGGGGAGAGGTGGAGGCGGCGGAGCGCCCAGTACGTCACGCCGATGAAGACGGCGACGAGGACGACGTCGAGGAAGTACGTCGGCGCGCCGCGCGGGACGTCGCCGAGCACCGGCCAGTTCCCGAAGAAGAGCGGGAGGCCGAGGATGCCACTGGGGCCGTTCGTCCACGCCTGCTGGTTGTTGAAGACGCTCCTGATGACTTCGGCGAGGCCGAGCGTGGCGATGGCGAGGTAGTCGGTGCGCAGGCGGAGCGTCGGCACGCCGATGATGACGGCGACGACGGCGGCGAGGCCGAGACCGACGAAGAGGCCGACGATGGGGTCGACGGTGAAGGGAAGCGGGCTGTCGCGCGCGGAGACGAGCGCGGTGCCGTACGCGCCGAGCCCCCAGAAGGCGGCGACGGAGAAGTTGATGAGCCCCGCGTACCCCCAGTGGACGTTCAGGCCGAGAGAGAGGAGCACGTACATGCCGGCGAGCGCGAGGAGGTAGAGGCCGTACGCGAGGTTGAGGACGCCGGAGCCGACGCCGATGACGAAGAGGACGCACATGACGCCGACCGTCCAGGCGACGTTCGACTCCGCCTGCGTGAGCCCGTCGTACCAGCTCGTGACTGGGTTCGTCATTTGACCGCCTCCCCCATGATGCCCTGCGGGCGGACGAGCAGGATGACGACCATGATGAGGAACGCGACGGCGTTCGCGTACTGTGCGCTAATCGGGATGCCGAGCGAGGAGAGCGCGGGGACGAACTCGTGGACGACGCCGATGACGAGGCCGCCGAGCATCGCGCCGTAGACGCTCCCGATGCCGCCGAGGATGACGGCGGCGAAGACGACGAGGAGGATGTTGAAGCCCATGAGTGGTTCGAGGCGGAGGCTGAGGCCGAGGAAGACGCCGCCCGCGCCGGCGAGCCCCGCACCGATGGCCCACGTCGCGTCGACGATGCGGCTCGTTCGGATGCCGCTCGCCCGCGCGAGGTCGCGGTTGTCGGAGGTGGCGCGCATCTGCCGGCCGAGGCTCGTGTACTGGAGGATGGCGTGGAGCGCGGCGACGAGGACGAGCGTCGCGACGACGACGACGACGTCGCGCGCGGTGACGGCGACGCCGAGCGCGCTGAAGAACGGGAGCGGCCCGGAGCGCGGGAGCTGGTAGGCCTGCTGGATGTTCCCGAAGAAGATCTGGACGATTGCGCGCATCACGAACGCGACACCGATGCTCGCGATGAGCAACCCGATAGACGAGGTGTCGAGCTTCGAGAAGACGAGGCGTTCGCTCGCGATAGCGACGACGGCGGCGACCGCCATGCCGACGGCGAGCGCGACGACGAACGCCGCGGGGCCGCCGAGCAGGCCGGCGAGACCGCCCTCCGCGTTCGCGCTGCCGCTCGTCGCGAGCAGCGCGGACGTCCCGGAGAACGTGATGAGCGCGGCGTACGCGCCGACCGTGAGGGTGTCGCCGTGCGCGAAGTTCGCGAACCCGCGGATGCTGTAGACGAGGCTCAGGCCGATGCTCGCGAGGACGATAATCGCGCTGTAGACGAGGCCGTTGACGACGTACTGGAGTAAAGCAGACATGTGCCCGAGGTTACGTCGAGATGAACCCAGTGGACACGTAGGCGTGGTCTTGGACCTCGAAGACCTGGAGGTAGGCGGCGGGGTCGCCGTTCTGGTCGAGGTCGATGGGGCCGCTCACGCCTTGGTAGTCGACGTCGCTCGCGCTCCCGCCGTCGGCGAGGATGTCGTGTGCGGCCTTGTAGGTCTGTACTTTCTCGCCGGACGGCCGGGTGACGTCGCGGACGACGTCGCCGAGCGCGCTCCCGGTGAACTCGTCGGCGGCCTGCACGGAGAGCGCCGCGGTGATGACGCAGTCGTAGGTGTACGCGGACCACGCCGTCGGCGCGCTCCCGTACTCGTCCTCGAAGGTCGACGCGAAGTTCTTGTAGTTCTCCTGGTCGACGGCCGCGGACGGCGCGACGATCTTCATGCCGTCGATGCTGCCCTCGGGCGTGTTCTCGATGACGTTCGTCCCCTTCACGGAGTCCGCGCCGTAGTAGGTGACGCCCTCGCCGTACCCCTGGTCGTAGGCGTCCTGCGCCATCGTCGAGAACTCCGGCTGGTAGGTGATGAAGACCCACGCGCTCGCGCCGGACTCGTTCATCGCCGTGACGATGCTGGAGTAGGAGGCCTGCCCCTGGTCGTGCGCGGCGTCGTACGCGATGTCGCCGGGGTAGGCGTCGCGGAAGGCGTCCGCGATGCCGGAGCCGTACTCGTTGTTGATGTAGGTGAGGGCGACGGAGTCGTGGCCGTCCTCGGAGACGATGTCGGAGATGGCCTTCGACTGCGTCTTCCCCGTCGGGCTCATCCGGAGGAGGTCGGGGTACTCGGTGAGTTTCGGGCCCGTGGAGTTCTGACTGAGCTGGACGACGTCGGTGCCGTTGATGACGGACTCGTAGATGGCGATGCTGACGCCGGAGCCGACCGCGCCGATGAGGAAGGGGACGCCCTCCTGGTTCACGAGTTTCTGCGCGGCGGACACGCCCGCCTGGTTCGTCGACTGCGAGTCGCCGACGGAGATAGCGAGCTCCCCGCCGTTCACGCCGACGTCGTTCACGTCGGCGAGCGCGAGTTCGCGGCCGCGTTCGTTCCGCGTCCCGAACTCGGAGAGCGAGCCGGTCTGCGAGTCGACCATGCCGATGGTGTACGTGTCGCTTCCCCCGCCCCCGCCGAAGCTCGAGCAGCCGGCGAGCGCCGTCAGTCCCGCCGCGCCGCCGACCTTCAGCAGGTCGCGGCGACCTACGTTAATGTGATTCGGTGCCATAAGACAGTCGTAGTAGCCCAAGGTCGAGGATAACCTTGCCGCCGACCATGGACGGGAGGGGGCGAATCGTCGACGGAGAGCCCTCGAACGGCCCGGAATACGACCCGACATTCATTCACCCGGTGTGGGCGCGGATTATTTGGTCGGGGGGCGGCTTATCGGGTGGTACCCCGAAACACGATTCATGATTCCCCCAATCGCCGACCGATTCGTGGCCGGGGAGACGCCAGCCAGCGCGCTCGACCACGTCGAATCACTCAACGACGGCGACGTGAAGGCCATCCTCAACCTCCTCGGCGAGCATTACGACGAACGCCCGCCCGCCGACGGGGACGCCGACGCCTACGTCGACCTCGTCTCCGACATCGCGACCTCCCGCGTCGACGCCTGCATCTCCGTGAAACCCTCGCAGATCGGCCTCGACGTCGGCGACGGCGTCTTCGAGGAGAACCTCGCGCGCATCGTCGACGCCGCCGAAGAACACGGCGTCTTCTGCTGGGTGGACATGGAGGACCACACCACCACCGACGTCACGCTCGACGCCGTCGAAGACGCCGCCGAAACCCACCCCGGCGGCGTCGGCATCGCCATCCAAGCGAACCTGAAACGCACGAAAGAAGACTTAGTGCGCTTCGCCGACATTCCCGCCGCCGTCCGCCTCGTCAAGGGCGCGTACGACGAACCCCGCGAGGTCGCCTACAAGAACAAAGCCGACGTGAACGAGAAATACGAGGAGTACCTCACCTACCTCTTCGAGCACTACGACGACGGCGAAATCGCCGTCGGCAGCCACGACCCCCGCATGATCGACTACGCGAAAGAACTCCACGACGCACACGGCACGGAGTTCGAGTTCCAGATGCTCATGGGCGTGCGCGAAGACGAGCAGTTCCGGCTCGCCCGCGACTACGAGATGTACCAGTACGTCCCCTACGGCGGCAAGTGGTTCCAGTACTTCTACCGCCGCGTCATGGAGCGCAAGGAGAACATCCTCTTCGCCGCGCGCGCCATCCTCGGCCGCTAACGCGACCACCCCTCGTTCTGGCGATTCGACCCGCTCGACCCGCGAAATCTCGCCTCCCCGGCGATGCTCGACCCGCGGAAACTCGTCTTCTACGGTTTGTCAGGGGTCGAGGAGTTTCGATTCGGCTTTGCGGAGGTGTTCGAGGAAGGTGGTCTTGGAGACCTCCTGTTTCTCGGCGAGCTCGCGGACGGTTATCTGCCGGGGCCACGAGTAGTAGCCTTCGGCGCGCGCGAGCTCGTAGGCGTCGCGCTGGGCTTCGGAGAGCCGGTCGACGCGGCGGTGCGTGGAGCCCTGCGGCGGCCCCGACGAGGAGATGCGGGTGACTTCGATGTCGGCGTCCCGCTCCTCGCGGATCTCTTCGAGCGTGGCTTCGAGTTCAGCGCGGCTCCCGCGGTAGAAGACGGGCCAGAACTCCTCGCCGTCGACGATGCGGATGGGCTGGTCGTGGAGGAAGCCTCTCGAGACGAAGGCGTCGTTGACGGAGTGCTCCGGGGTTTCCTCGACGAACAGCTCGCGGGCGACGCCGCCGGCTTCAGGCGTCGAGACGCTGGAGCCGTAGCGCTCCTCGAGTTCGAGGACGGAGTTCGTGTGCTCGGAGTCGCGGATGGCGTCGACGAGCGCGTCCACCTCCGCCGTGGTGTCGCCGTAGGCGGTGAAGAGGCTGCGGACGTTGTCCTCGGCCGTCCGGTAGACCGCGTGCGCGAGCAGGCCGCCGGGCCGGTCTTCCGTCACCTCGATGGACCAACACCCCGGGTGCCAGACTTTCAGCGTCAACTGGAGCCCCGACGCGTCCCCCACGGGCGCAGCACTGTCACTCATACCCGACCATAGACGGGGTGAGTACGTGTGCCTTTCCCCTAGATGACGCCGGTGGTGACGGCGGCTTCGAGCGCGGCGTCCTCGCTGATGCCGTCGCCGAGGATGGTGTAGCGGTCGCGGATGCGGTGGGCGGTCGTGAGCGCCTCAATGACTTCCTCGTCGTCGACGCCGAGGTCGTCCGCGGTCGTCGGGGCGTCGATGCTGTCGAGCGCGTCGCGAACCGCCTGCCAGTCGCCGCGCTCGCCCGAGTGGAGGTATTCCGTGAGGACCGCGCCGACGCCGACCTGATGGCCGTGCAGGGCCTTCCCCGGAGCGATGCGGTCGAGCTGGTGGCTGAAGAGGTGTTCCGCGCCCGACGCCGGCCGCGAGGAGTCCGCGATGCTCATCGCGACGCCCGAGGAGACGAGCGCCTTCACGACCACCCACGCCGACTCCTCCAGCCCGGGACGGATGCTGTCCGCGCGCTCCACGAGCAGCTCGGCGGTCATCTCCGAGAGCGCCGCCGCGTACTCCGAGTACTCCACGTTCTTCAGGCGGTTCGCCAGCCGCCAGTCCTTCACCGCCGTGTAGTTCGAGATGATGTCCGCACACCCCGCCGTCGTCAACTCCCACGGCGCGTCCGCGATGACGCCCGTGTCCGCCACGACGACGATGGGCGGGGCCGCCGCGACCGAATGCCGCGTGTCCCCCTCGGGGACCGACCCGCGGCCGGAGACGATGCCGTCGTGGCTCGCCGCCGTCGGGACGGAGACGAAGCCGACGCCGAGTTCGTCGCTCGCCATCTTCGCGATGTCGATGGCCTTCCCGCCGCCGACGCCGACGAGGTAGCCCGCATTCACTGCTTCTGCTTCCGCAATCACCTGCTGGACGGACTCGAAGCTCGCCTCGTCGACGACGGCGAGCGCCGGGTCCATCTCGGCGTCCGCCAGCGCGTCCCGCACTCGCGCGCCCGCGACGGCCTTCGGCGTCGGACTCGTCACCACCAGCGGCCGCCCCGATAAGTGGACGTCCGCCACGACCTCGTCCACGTCGTCGAGCACGCCCGACCCGAGCACGACGTTCCGCGGGAGGCGAATCCACGAGGATTTCTCGAACATACTTCGTACTCCACTGCCGCGAGTAAACGGTTTTCCCCTCGCGTTCAGACCATCTCGAGGACGCCGATGAGGCGTTCTTCGGCCTGCCGACCCGGCCCTTCGTCTTCCCCGGTGCGGTCGCTGTCGAGGTGTTCTTCCACTGTTCGCTGCATGGCTTCGCGGACGGGCGTGGACTCCCAGCCGAGCGCCGCGAGCTTGTGCGTATCGAGGATGTGCGGGGACTCGCGGTACATCGGGAAGTCCGTGAGGGAGAGGTCGACGGTGGCGAGTTCGCGGTCGCTCGCGTAGACGGGTTCGACGGTCGTGTCGAGCGCGCTCGCCGCCTCCGCGACGGTGTCCTCGAGCGTGAGCGCGTTCCGGTCGCCGACGTTGTACGCCTCGCCGGCCTCGCCCTCCTCGGCGACGATGCGGAGCGCGCTCGCGACGTCCTCCACGTAGACGCGCTGCCAGACGTTCGTCCCGTCCCCGGGGACGACGACCCGGTCGTGTTCGTTCACCTTGTGCAGCCAGTAGTCGAAGCGCTCCGTGTAGTCGTAGGGACCGTAGACCACGGTCGGGCGGACGGCCATCGCGTTCACGCCGCGCTCGGCGGCCGAGAAGACCATCCGGTCGCCCTCGGCCTTCCGCGGGCCGTAGGAGGCCGCGGAGTCCTCCACCGCCTCGTCGGGCGAGCAGTCACAGAGCCGCGTCACGCCCTCGCGCTTCGGGATGTCGTCCGCCGCGTACGACGACCCCGAGGAAACGTAGACGTAGGCGTCGACGTCCGCGAAGATTTCGGTCGCCCGCCGCACCTCGTCCGGGAAGTACGCGACGCAGTCGACGACCACGTCCGGTTCGACGTCGCGCTTCGCCGCGAGCAGCCGCTCGTCGTCCCCGCGGTCGCCCTGCACGTGCCGGACGTCCGCACGGTTCGTGAAGGGGTTGTCGTGGTTCCCGCGGTTGAAGAGCGTGACCGTGTAGTCGTGGTCGAGGAACTCCTCGACCGCGTGCCGACCGATGAAGCGCGTCCCGCCGATGATGAGCACGGAATCCATACGGAGAGCGTGCGCCGCGCGCGCCGTAAGCGTACCGAACAGGACGGCGAAAACGAAATCGAAAGGCGCGAAGCGGAGGCGGGTTAGTCGGCGCTGCCGGCGGCGGCGGGGGAGTCGCTGCCGGCGGGTTCGGGGAGGCTGCGGCGCGCGTCGCGCTCGGGGCGTTCGGCGATGGCGTCGCGGTAGGCGTCCGGCATCACCTTCACGAACGCGCTCTTGCTCGCCTCCCAGTCTTCGAGGAGGCCGCGGGCGCGCTCGGAGTCGGTGTAGGCGGCGTGGTTCTCGACGAGGCGGCGGAGCGCCTGTTCGTCGCGCTCGGAGAAGCCCTCCGAAACTGCGACCATGTCCGTGTTCGACTTCGCGTCGAGGTCGCCGTCGGGGTCGTGGACGTACGCGACACCGCCGCTCATGCCGGCAGCGAAGTTCTTCCCCACGTCGCCGAGGACGGCGACGACGCCGCCGGTCATGTACTCACAGCCGTGGTCGCCGACGCCTTCGACGACGGCGTGCGCGCCCGAGTTGCGGACGGCGAACCGCTCGCCGGCGCGGCCGTTCACGTAGAGTTCGCCGTCGGTCGCGCCGTAGAGCGCGACGTTGCCGATGAGGCTGTTCTCGGCGGGGTCGAAGGCGGCGTCGGCGGGCGTGGAGATGCGGACTTTGCCGCCGGAGAGGCCCTTGCCGACGTAGTCGTTCGCGCCGCCGACGAGGTCGAGGGTGACGCCGGGGGCGAGCCACGCGCCGAGGGACTGGCCGGCGGTGCCGCGGAGGTCGAGGTGGACGCGGTCGTCGGGGAGGCCGCTGCCGCCGTTCTCCGTGACGACGGCGTTGCTGAGGCGGCCGCCGACGGCGCGGTCCGCGTTCGTGACGGGGCGGTCGAGGGTGACCGGCGTCCCGTCGGCGTCGAGCGCGTCGTCGATGTCGGCGAGGACGCCTTCGTCGAAGTGCTCGGGGTCGGAGTCCTGTTCGCGGGTCTTGTGGCGGTCGTCGTCGCCCGCGGGTTCCGCGATGATGGAGGCGAGGTCGATGCCGGCGAGGCGGTCGTCGTCGACGTCGCGCTGGCTGAGGCACTCCGTGCGGCCGACCATCTCGTCGATAGTCGTAAAGCCGAGGTCGGCGGCGATCTCGCGGAGTTCCTGGGCGACGAAGCAGAGGAAGTTGACGACGTGCTGGGGCTGGCCGGGGAAGCGCTCTCTGAGGTCCTCGTCCTGCGTGGCGACACCGACGGGACACGTGTTCTCGTGGCACTGCCGGGCCATGACACACCCGGAAGTAACGAGCGAGGCGGTGCCGAAGGCGAACTCCTCCGCGCCGAGGAGGGCGGCGACGGCGACGTCGCGACCGGTCTTCATCCCGCCGTCCGCGCGGAGAGTGACGCGGGAACGCAGGCCGGTCTCGCGGAGGAGCTGGTTCGCTTCCGCGAGCCCGAGCTCCCACGGCGCGCCGGCGTGCTTGATGGACGTCTTCGGGCTCGCGCCCGTCCCGCCGTCGTGGCCGGAGATGTGGATGCAGTCCGCGCCCGCTTTCGCGCAGCCCGCGGCGACGGTCCCGATGCCGGCTTCGGAGACGAGTTTGACCTGTACGCGCGCGTCGGGGTTGCCGGCGCGGAGGTCGTAGATGAGCTGTTTCAGGTCCTCGATGCTGTAGATGTCGTGCTGTGGCGGCGGGCTGATGAGGCCGACGCCCGGCGTCGCACACCGCACGTCCGCGATCATCTCGTTCACCTTCGAGCCCGGGAGGTGGCCGCCCTCGCCGGGTTTCGAGCCCTGCGCCATCTTGATCTGGAGGTCGTCGGCGGCGGCGAGGTACTCGCTCGTCACGCCGAACCGGCCGGACGCCACCTGCTTGATGCTGCACTCGCGCTCCGTGTCGAAGCGCTCCGGGGGCTCGCCGCCCTCGCCGGTGTTGGATTTCGCGCCGATGGCGTTCGTCGCCTCGGCGTTATTCTCGTGGGCCTCCGGGCTCAGACTCCCGAGGCTCATCGCGGCGGTGGAGAACCGCTCGACGATCTCCTCGACGGGCTCGACCTCCTCGACGGGAACGGGGTCGCGGTCGCTCTCGATGTCGAGGAGGCCGCGGAGCGCGCGCGTCTCGTTCTCGGCGTTCACGAGGTCGGAGAAGTCCGCGAAGTCCTCGTACTCGCCCCCGCGGACCGCGCCCTGGAGCGCGTGGACGGACTGCGGGTTCCAGCCGTGGAACCGGCCGTTCGAACGGTTCGAGAACTCGCCCTGCCGTTCGAGTTCGGGGTCGTCGTCGAACGCGACGCCGTGGCGGTCGCGGAGCTGTTCCTCGATGTCGTCGAGGTCGCGGCCGCCCGTCCGCGACGGCGTGTCCGAGAAGTGTTCGGCGACGAGGTCGTCGTCGAGGCCGATAATCTCGAACGTCTCCGCGCCGCGGTAGGACTCGACGGTGGAGATGCCGAGACGCGCCATCACGGTGAGAAGGCCGTTTTCGAGCGCGCTGCGGTAGGTTTCGACGGCTTCGGCGTCGGTGACGTCCGCGGCCCCGGCGATGTCGACGATGGTTTCGACGCCGAGGTAGGGGTTGATTGCGCCCGCGCCCTGCCCGAGGAGGCAGGCGTGGTCGTGGACGGTGCGCGGGGAGGCGGATTCGACGACGAGGCCGGTGCGGGCGCGGAGGCCCTCGCGGACGAGGTGGTGGTGGACCGCGCCGGTCGCGAGGAGCGCCGGGACGGCGAGCGTCGAGTCGTCGACGCCGCGGTCGGAGAGCACGAGGAGTTCCGCGCCGTCGCGCACCGCGGCTTCGGCTTCGTCGCGCACGCGGTCGACGGCGTCCGCGAGGTCGGCGGAAGCGTCAAAGGTGAGGTCGACGGTGACGTCGTCGAGGTCGGTGTCGCGGAGGCCCGCGAGGTCGCCGTCCGTCAGGATGGGCGAGTCGAGGCGCGCGCGGTGGGCGTGCTCGGGCGTCTCCGAGAGGAGGTCGCGCTGCCGGCCGAGGCGGACTTCGAGGCTCGTCACGAGCTCCTCGCGGATGTAATCGATGGGGGGGTTCGTGACCTGCGCGAACTGCTGGCGGAAATAAGTAGAGATGGGGCGGTCGAAGTCGTCGAGCGCGGCGAGCGGCGTGTCGTCACCCATCGACCCGACGGGGTCCTTCCCGACGTCGAGCATCGGCTCTAAGAGCTCGTCGAGTTCGTCGTGCGTGTAGCCGAAGGTCGCCTGCTGGGCGCGCAGGTCGTCAGCGGGCCGCTCGGGCGTCGGGTCCGCGCTCGACTCGGGGCGGACGCCGTGTTCGGCGACCCACTCGCCGTACCGGTCGTCGGCGATGTCGTCGAAGACTTCGTCCTCCGGGACGATTCGGCCGTCCTCGGGGTCGGCGAGGAAGAGTTCGCCGGGGGCGAGCCGGCCGCGCTCGCGGACTTCGCTCGCGTCGTGTTCGAGCGCGCCCTGCTCGGACGCCATCACGAGCCGGCCGTCAGTCGTGACCTCGTAGCGACAGGGCCGGAGGCCGTTCCGGTCGAGGACCGCGCCGATGCGCGTTCCGTCCGTGCCGATGACGAGCGCGGGGCCGTCCCACGGCTCCACGAGGTTCGCGTGGTAGTCGTAGAAGTCGCGGCGCTCCTCGCTGAGCGCGTCGTTGCCCCGCCAGGCTTCGGGGACGAGCATCCGCATCGCGTGCGGGAGGGACCGACCGCCGGCGAGGAGCGTGCCGAGCGCGTCGTCGAGGCTCGCCGTGTCCGACTGGTCGGGGTCGTCGACGACGGGCGTGACGGCCGCGAGCTCGGCAGCGCTAAAGTCGCCTTCGAGGTCGCTCTCGCGGGCGCGCATCCAGTTCACGTTCCCTCTGATCGTGTTGAACTCGCCGTTGTGGGAGACGTTCGGGAAGGGGTGGGCGAGGTCCCACGCGCCGAGCGTGTTCGTGGAGAAGCGCGCGTGGACGACGGCGAACTTCGTCTCGATGCGGTCGTCGCCGAGGTCCGGGTAGTACTCTTGGAGCTGGGTCGCGAGGAGGAGGCCCTTGTAGACGACCGTCTCGCGGTCGAACGAGCAAACAGTAAAACGGTCGTGGGAGACGTCGCGGAGCGCGCGGGAGGCGACGTAGAGGCGGCGGTCGAACTCCGCAGTGTCCGCGTCGTCGGTCGGCGTGACGAAGGCCTGAGCGACGTGCGGTTCCGAGTCGAGCGCGGTCTGCCCGAGGCCGCTGTTGTCGGTGGGGACGTCGCGCCACGCGGCGATGTCGAGGCCGTGGTCGGCGACGATTGATTCGACCTCTTCGACGGTGGCGTCGCGGTCGGCCTCGTCGGCGGGGAGGAAGAGGGAGGCGGCGGCGTAGCGCTCGGGGAGGTCGTCGACGACGGATTCGAAGAACGCGTGGGGCGTGCGAATCATGACGCCCGCGCCGTCGCCGGTGTTCTGTTCCGCGCCGGTCGCGCCGCGGTGTTCGAGGTTCTCTAACAGGTCGAGCGCGTCGGCGAGGACGTCGTGGTTCGCTGGCCGGTCGAGGTCGGCGACGACGCCGACGCCACAGTTCGCGCGCTCGCGTACGGGAGCGGCGGGGCTTTTCGTGTGTGGGTCGCTCATGCCACACAATCACTCACCTCTGGATAAAGGCGTGACCCTGAAACTACTAGGGACTCCCCTAACCCCCTAAATGTGTATAAGGCCCACAACAATCGTGAGAGATACCGCCGCGGCGCGTCAGTACGACTTCGCGAAGAACGCCGTCGTCGCCGCGTCCTCGCCGCAGACCACGCAGTCGTCCTCTGGGCCGTGCTCCGGTTCGGGGACGCGCTCGCCCTCGAACTCGGACGCCGTCCGCGCGACCGCGTCGTCCTCGAACGGCACCATCACGATCTCCGCGTGAATCTGGTCCTTGATCTCGCCCTCGCACGCCTCGTCGCCGCACCACGGGGCCTTCACGTAGCCCTTGTGCTGGCCGAGCGTTCCTAACAGGTCCGCGCGGTCCGACGCCTCCCGGACGTTCTCCGTGAGGTTCTCGTAGGCCGCGTCGTAGAGCTTATCGTACACCGCGTCGAGGTGCTCCGCCGTCCACTCCAGGACGCCCGCGCGGTCCTCGACGGTGTTCTCGCCGTCGGGGCGGTGGACCACGGTGACCTCCTCGTCTTCGACCTCGTTCGGGCCGATTTCGAACCGGACGGGGACGCCTTTCAGCTCCCACTCGTTGAACTTGAAGCCGGGGTTGCGCTCGTCGCGGTCGTCGAGGTGCACGCGCACCCCGGAGGACTCGAGTTCGGCGGCGATTTCGCTGGAGTACTGGAGGACGTCCTCTTTCGTGTCCTCCTGCCAGATGGGGACGATGACGACCTGCTCGGGGGCCATCGTCGGCGGCAGCACGAGGCCCTGGTCGTCCGAGTGCGTCATGATGAGCGCGCCGAGCGCCCGCCACGACAGCCCCCACGACGTCGTGTGCGCCGTCCGCTCCACCTCGTCCTCGTCGGCGAAGGTGATGTCGAACGCCTCCGCGAACGACTGGCCGAGGTGGTGGCTCGTCCCGCCCTGCACGGACTTCCCGTCCGGCATCAGCGCCTCGACAGTAGTCGTCGCCTTCGCCCCCGGGAACTTGTCGTGCTCGGGCTTCTGCCCGCGGAGGACGGGGATGCCGAGCACGTCCTCGTAGAGGCGCTGGTACTGGTCGAGGCGGAGCGTCGTCTCCGCCCACGCCTCCTCGTCGGACGCGTGCGCCGTGTGCCCCTCCTGCCACAGGAACTCCCGGGTGCGGAAGAACGGCTTCGTATCCGTCGCCTCCCACCGCACGACGGAGTTCCACTGATTGAGGCGGAGCGGGAGGTCGCGGTGCGAGCGCACCCACTTCGCCATGTACGGCGCGATGATGGACTCCGACGTCGGCCGGACCGCGAGCCGCTCTTCGAGCTCCTCGTAGCCACCGTGGGTCACCCACGCCACCTCGGGGTCGAACCCTTCGACGATGTCCTTCTCCCGTTCGAGGTAGGACTCCGGGATGAACATCGGGAAGGAGGCGTTCTCCGCGCCCGTCTGCTTGAACCACGTGTCGAGGTGCTCCTGGAGGGACTCCCAGAGCGCGTAGCCGCGCGGCCGCACGACGATGAACCCGCCCATCGCCTCCGGGCCGTAGCTCGCGAGCTCCGCCTTCTGGACGACCTCGGCGTACCAGTCGCCGGGGCTGTACTCTTTCGACTCGGTGATGCCGAGATCCTGCTCGTCGCTCATACGGAGGACAACGGCCTGATACGGTCTTAAATCCGGTGAAGCGCCGTTCACTCCTCGCACGCGACGGCGAACGCGCCGCCGTCGACCCGCGGACCGATGGGGTTCGACGCCGCAGTAGATAACCGTGCCGGCGAGAAGATTAAGTGGGTGGGCTTCGTTGCCATGGGTATGGGTGACACGAAGCGCGGCCGTGAGCGCAAAGGCACCGTCAAACGCGAACAGCGTCTCGAAGCGGAAGTGCATCGAGAGCTAGACGCGAGCGACGAGCCGCCCGAGCCCGAGGACGACGAGCTCGAAATCGGTAGCTAACGGCCGACCACCGTCAACGCCTTCTTTCGCTAGTCGACGTCGACACCGAACGGGCTCTCTCGCTCCGTCCACCGCCAGCCCGGGAGTCGCGTCTGCACGCCGGCGGCGAGCGCCGCGTCGAGGTCGTCCTCGCCCGCCGTCCCCCCGTGCGACTGCAGGTCCGCGTAGTGGAACGTCGCCTCCGCGAGCAGCCGCCGCGGCTGGTTCCCCGCGACGACCGCGGCGAGCTCGCGGCCGAGGAGTTCGTCCACGACGAACCCCGGGTAGTCGCCGGCGACGTCGAGGTCGCGGAGCACGGCGACGAGAGCGGCGGCGTTCACCGCGCGGTCGCCGTCCGCGAACGTCTCGTCGACGACGCGGCGGTAGCCGGCTGCGTCGATGTGGTCGACGCGCGTGTCGAAGGCGTCGGCGAGGTCGTCGCGAACCGCGTTCGCGAGGGCGACGACGACGGGCGCTCGGTCGCGGACCCACGCGTACTGGTCGGCGACGAGAGCGGGCGTGACGTCCATACGGGGTCGTGGTTTGCGAAGGCTTTTATAATGTCGCGTGTAACGCTCACGGTAAGCGGGTTTTCGACGCTACATTCCCGCGGTGCCACCGGACCACTCCGATACACCGCCACGATGCTTCCCGGCCACGGACGACGACCGGCAGTTTCCGTCCTTCGCCGTCCGTCCGCCGGCCCACCCAGCCCGCACCAGGACCCACTATGAGTACGGTAGAGAAGCAACTCGACGACCTGAAAGAGACGATTGCGAGCGAAGTACCGCCCGACATCTCCGTTACCGAAGTCAAGTACGAAGGCCCGGAGGTGGTCGTGTACACCCGCGACCCCCGGAAGTTCGCCGAAGACGGCGACCTCGTTCGGAACCTCGCGAGCAAACTCCGCAAGCGCATCACCATCCGCCCGGACCCCGACGTCCTCTCCGCGCCCGAGAAAGCGCGCGAGGAGATTATGGCCGTCATCCCGGAGGACGCCGGCGTCACCGACCTCGACTTCCACGAGGACACCGGTGAGGTCGTCATCGAGGCGCAGAAACCCGGAATGGTCATCGGCCGCCACGGCTCGACGCTCCGGGAGATAACGCAGGAATCCGGGTGGACGCCCGAAGTCGTCCGCACGCCCCCCATCGAATCCTCGACGGTCTCCAACGTCCGGGACTTCCTGAAGACGGAGCGCGACGACCGCCGCCGCATCCTCGAAAAGGTCGGCCGACAGATTCACCGCGAGGAGATGGCGGACGACGAGTACGTCCGCATCACGACGCTCGGCTGCTGTCGCGAGGTCGGGCGCGCGTCCTTCGTCCTCTCCACGCCGGAAACCCGCATTCTCATCGACTGCGGCGACAAACCGGGGAGCGAGGACGAAGTCCCCTACCTCCAGGTGCAGGAGGCGCTCGGCGCGGGCGCGAACACCATCGACGCCGTCGTGCTCACGCACGCCCACCTCGACCACTCCGCGCTCATCCCGCTCCTCTTCAAGTACGGCTACGACGGCCCCATCTACTGCACGGAACCCACCCGCGACCTGATGGGCCTCCTGACGCTCGACTACCTCGACGTCGCCTCGAAGGAGGGGCGGACGCCGCCCTACGAGTCCGAGATGGTGCGCGAGGCCATCAAACACTGCATCCCGCTCGAATACGGCGACGTCACCGATATCGCGCCCGACGTGAAGCTCACCTTCCACAACGCCGGGCACATCCTCGGCAGTGCGGTGAGCCACTTCCACATCGGCGACGGCCTCTACAACGTCGCGTTCTCCGGCGACATCCACTACGAGGACACCCGCCTCTTCAACGGCGCGGTGAACGACTTCCCGCGCGTCGAAACCCTCGTCATGGAGTCCACCTACGGCGGCCGGAACGACTACCAGACCGACCGCGAAGACTCCGAGGAACGACTCATCGAAGTCATCAACGAGACCTTCGATAGGGGCGGCAAGGTCGTCATCCCCGCGTTCGCCGTCGGCCGCTCGCAGGAACTCATGCTCGTCTTAGAGGAGGCGATGCGGGAGGACAAGATTCCCACCGTCCCCATCCACCTCGACGGCATGATCTGGGAAGCCACCGCCATCCACACCACCTACCCCGAATACCTCCGCGACGACCTCAGAGACCGCATCTTCCACGAGGACGAGAACCCCTTCCTCGCCGACCAGTTCAACCACATCGACGGCGGCGAAGAAGAACGCATGGACGTCGCCGAGGGCGACGAATGCATCGTCCTCTCCACCTCCGGGATGGTCACCGGCGGCCCCATCATGAGCTGGCTCGAACACGCCGGCCCCGACCCAGACAACCGCCTCGTCTTCGTCGGCTACCAGGCCCAGGGAACCATGGGCCGCCGCATCCAATCCGGCTGGGACGAAATCCCCATCGGCGGCGAAGGCGGCCGCACCCAGCGCCTCACCCTCAACATGGACGTCGAAACCGTCGACGGGTTCTCCGGCCACGCCGACCGCGCCGGCCTCATGAACTTCGTCAAAACGATGAACCCCCGCCCCGAGAAAGTCCTCTGCGTCCACGGCGACGAACGCTCGGTACAGGACCTCTCAAGCGGTCTCTACCACGACCACAACATCCGCACCTTCGCCCCCAAGAACCTCGAAACCTTCCGGTTCCTATAGTACCTTTTGCTGCGCGCGCTTCGCGCGCTGGCAAAAGCTACGCTAAAAGCACTCCTCCTTCGGTTCGCTTCGCTCCCCTCAGTCGTCGGCCCGAGCGCTCCCGTTGGTCGCGCTCGGTGAATCGCGACCCTTCCGGGCTCTTCGAGCCGCTCGGGTCGCGAACGCTGGCCGCGGAGTCGGCTCAGTTTGCAAGAGAACGTGGTTTGTCCGGCCCGGAACACCCAGATTGACCGGCGCAGACCTTTACCACCGTGAGGGGGAAGAGTGCGAGAGATGCCGGATTCGGACGACCCCTACGACTTGGAGCGGTTCGTCGAGGCGCAGAATCCCGTGATGGAGGACGTGAAGGCGGAGTTGCGGGCGGGGGAGAAACGCACGCACTGGATGTGGTTCGTGTTCCCGCAGATAGCGGGATTGGGGCGGAGCGAGCTGGCGCGGCGGTACGCGATTTCGTCGCGCGCGGAGGCCGAAGCCTACCTCGCGCATCCCGTGCTCGGGCCGCGGCTCCGGGAGTGCACGAGGCTCGTGAACGCCGTCGACGGCCGCTCGGCGCACGAAATCTTCGGGTCGCCGGACGACCTGAAGTTCCGGTCCTCGATGACGCTCTTCGCCGCCGTCGCCGACGACGCCGAACCGTTCGAGACGGCGCTGGAGCAGTACTACGACGGCGAACGCGACCCGAAAACGCGAGCGCGACTCGACGGCTGACGCGAGAGCCGACTACTCTGCCTCGTAGGCGTCGCTGGGATCGACGAGTTCGCCGGTCTCGGGGTAGACGCCGACTTGGTCGCAGCGGTCGGCGAGCGGGCAGGCGTCGGGGTCGTCGAGGCACGCGGGCTTGCGGGCGGTGCAGTACTCGCGGCCGAACTGAATCATCGCGGTGTGACCGAACCCGCACTTCTCGGGCGGAACCGACGACTCGATGGCTTCGCGGACGCCCTCGTGGTCGGCGTCGGCGGGCGCGAGCCCCATCCGGCGGGCGATGCGGTGGACGTGCGTGTCGACGGGGAAGACGCCGTCGCGGCCGCCGGCGAAGAGGAGCACGCAGTCGGCGGTTTTCGGGCCGACGCCCTTCATGTCGAGGAGGGCGTCTCGCACCCCATTCGGGTCCCCGTCCTTCACGTATTCGTCGAAGCCGTCGGCGCTCCCGTAGTCGTCGACGATTTCGCCCGCGAGCCGAATGATGGTCGCCGACTTCTGGTTGTACAGTCCAGCCGAAGAGATGGTGTCGGCGAGTTCGTCCTGCTCGGCGTCGGCGAGCGCGACGGCGAGGTCCGCGTCGGCTCCGTCATATCGCTCCATCAGCGCGTCGTGGGCGGGCTGGCTCGCCTTATCGGAGGTGTTCTGGCTCAGTATCGTTCGGACGAGACACTCGAAGGCGTCCCGTCCGCCGTAGGTCTTCTGCCAGTACCGCTCGCCGAGCCGGTCGACGACGGCTTCCGCGCGGTTCGCGCCGTCGCCGGGAGCGCTCTCCGCAAACGTGCCGCCGCCGCGCTCGCCGCCGGAGATGTTCTCGGCGGGTTCGTCGTCCATACCCGGAAGTCGGGCGCGCTGGAAGACAAAGCCTTCGGGGTTACCCCGTCGTGGACGCGCCGCGATGTCGACTGCGGGGGCGGAGCGAGAGCCGAGGGTTATTCGACGGTGAGCGTGACGGTGAGGGTCGCGCCGGCGGCGAGCGCGTCGACGAGGTCGCGGTCGAGGTCGCCGGCGGCGGTGTCGGCGTCGACGAGGATGGTGCGGTCGTCGACGTAGGTGCTGGTGCGGCCGACCATGGAGCGGTCGTTCGTGTAGGTGAGGTCGGGGTGGCCGGAGCCGGTGATGGTGGCTTCGTGGCCGTCGGCGTCGAGGCGGGCGGTGATGGTGGCGTCTTCGGACTGGCAGGCGTCGACGAAGTCGCGGGGGACGTCGCTCGCGGCGGCGTCGGCCTCGATGCCGAGGATGCAGTCGCCCGCGGGCGTGAGGAAGTCGTCGGTCGTGAACTCGAAGGTGCTCGCGTGCTGGGCGGAGACGTTCTCGTGGCCCTCGGCGGTGAGCGTGAACTCGCGCATACGTCGCCCGTGGGAACCCGTGTACTTGAGCGCGTTCCTCGACGCTGGCACGCGATGTGCCAGACACCCTCGTCCGGCCGGGAGACCGCCGTGTGTGGGAGTTACACACCCATCGGAGCGGAAATTTTAAATGTGGGTATCCGGTACTAGGAGTTACCAGAACGCCGCCGGCGTTCACCCGCACAGCCCTCGAGAATGACAGGACGCTTTCCTATCCGACGCGACCGAAGTTATCGAGAGCCGTGCCTGCGCGCGGCGGCAGTATGGAACCGAGGAGTAACCAATGTCTGAGGAAACGCAGATCGAAGTATCCAGTGCAGATGAACTGATCACCGACGAAGAGCTCCAGGACCGGTCCAAGGGGCAGCTTATCAAGAACGCTGGTCAGTTCCGCGACCGACGTAACGAACTCAACCAACTCGCTTCCTCCCGTGCTTCGAAGCGCGACGAGCTGAACGCGAAGACCCGCGAGAAGGTCGACGCGGCGCAGGAACACCGCGAGAAGCGCGACACGCTCAACGAGCGCGTCCAGGAGCACAAGGAAGTCCGGAACGAGCTGAACGCGAAAGCGAACAAGCTCTTCGATAAGGTCGACGAGCGGAAAGCCGACCTGGAGCTCGACGAGGGCAAGGGCCTCGAAGAGCTGAAAGAGGAGATCGAGCAGCTCGAATTCAAACAGCAGACCGAAGTCCTCTCCCCTGAAGACGAGCGCGAACTCATCGAGAAGATCGAGGAGAAGCGCGAGGAGTACCAGGACCGCAAGGAGAAGATGGAGGACTCCGGCGACCTCGAAGAGCTCGTCGAGGAAGCGGAGGAAGTCCGCGGTGAAGCTTCGAACCACCACGAGAAGGTGACGGAGCTCGCGGACAAGGCGCAGAAACACCACAACGAGATGATCGAGGCCTACCGCGAGGCCGACGACATCCGCGACGAGGCCGACGAGATGCACGAGGCCTTCGTCGAGGCGCAGGAAGCCGCCGACGCCCACCACGAGGCGTTCGTCGACGTCCAGAAGCGCCTGCGCGAGCTCGACAAGCAGGAAGAAGAGGACCGCAAGGACGAGCGCGAGGCGAAGCGCGAGGAAGCGAAGGCGGAAGCCGAGGAGATCTACCAGCGCTTCCAGGAGGGCGAGACCCTCGACACCGACGACCTCCGCAAGCTCCAGAAGTCCGGTCTCCTGTAGACCGTCTCATTTCTCTCTCGTTTTCACGGCGCGGAGCGGTTGCGCCGGCTCGGCGTGTGCGGCGCGCGTGACCCGAAGTCGCGGCGTGCTGTGACCGGGATTTAACTCCGCGCCGGGTGTCGGTCCGCTATGGATACGACTGGGAAGCGACTGGGGCGGCTGTTGTTCGCGGTCGTCGGCGCGCTCGTCGGCGTGGCCGCGGGGTTCGTCGCGTTCCTCGTGGTGCCGGCGGGGAGTTTCGCGCGGCTCGTCGGCGTGGCGTTGACGGTCGGGCTGGCGGTGGCGGCCGCGCGGTTGGCGCGCGGAATCGCGTCGTCGTGGTTCGCGCCGTACAACGCCGCGGAAGTCGCAGTCGAGGGACCGATTACGCGGGACGGCGGCGGGGGCGGGATTCCGCCGCGGCCGGGCGGGCTGCCGGCTGACGCCGTCGTGGAGCAGGTCGAGTCGGCCGACGCGGACCCGAACGTCGAGGCGCTCATCGTCCGCTTGAACACGCCGGGGGGCGAGGTCGTGCCGAGCGACGACATCCGGAACGCCGTGGCGGACTTCGACGGGCCGACGGCGGCGTACGCGACGGACACGTGTGCGAGCGGCGGCTACTGGATCGCGAGCGGCTGTGACCGCATCGTCGCGCGGGACGCGTCCATCGTCGGGAGTATCGGCGTCATCGGGTCGACGGTGAACGCGTCGGACCTCGCAGACGAGCTGGGCATCTCCTACGAGCGGTTCGCGGCGGGGAAGTTCAAGGACGCGGGCGTGCCGCTGAAGCAGATGAGCGACGACGACCGCGACTACCTCCAGGGCATCGTGGACGACTACTACGACTCGTTCGTGGAGCGCGTCGCCGACGGCCGCGACCTCGACCCGGCCGCGATTCGGGACACCGAGGCGCGCGTCTACCTCGGCGAGGAGGCGCTCGACCTCGGGCTCGTGGACGAGCTCGGGACGCGTGACGCCGTCGACGACTACTTGGCGGGCGAAATCGGCGACGCCGTGGAGACCGAGGAGTTCGCGCCGAGTCGCGGGATGCTCGGGCGGCTCCGGGGCGGCGCGACGGCGGTGGCGTACGCGGCGGGCGCGGGCGCGGCGAGCGTGGTCGCCGGCGACGACGAGTTCCGACTGCGGTAGGAGTCGAGGAGTGGGTGGCGAGGCCGTCGGGGGTCGGACCGTTCGGACCGGCGGGACTTTTACGCCGGGGGGCCGACTCTCCGGATAGACCCGCGAATGCGAACGCTCGTCGTCTGCGTCGACCGGTCCGGCGACCTCACCCGGAAGAGCGGCGTCTCCACGCCGGTCGCGGGGTGGGAGGCCGTGCAGAGTCTCGTCATCGACGTGGGCGTCGCCGACCCGGAGGATTCGACGGTGAACTCCATCCTCGAAGCGCTCTCGGTCACGCGCCGCCTCACGGATAACGACGAGGACGCCGTCGTCGCCGTCGTCTCCGGCGCGGCGGACTCCGCGGTGAACGCCGACCGGTCCGTCGCCGCACAGCTGGACGACCTCGTCGCGCGCTACGACCCGGATTCGGCCGTGGTCGTCGTCGACTCCGCGGAGGACGAACGCCTCGTCCCCATCGTCGAGTCCCGCCTGCGCGTCGACTCCGTGGACAGAGTGGTCGTCCGGCAGGCGCGCGACATCGAGTCGACGTACTACCTCATGAAGCAGTTCCTCGCCGACGAGGAGCTGCGGGAGACGGTGCTCGTGCCGCTCGGCGTCGTCCTCCTCGTCTTCCCCGTCCTCCTCGTCCTCACCTCCAGCCTCGCGATGGCCATCGGCGCGATTACCGCCGTCATCGGCGTCTTCCTCCTCTACAAGGGCCTGAACGTCGACGAGCATCTGGCGGACGTGCCCGCGCAGGCCCGCGACGCGCTCTACTCCGGCCGCGTCAGCATCGTCACGTACGTCGTCGCGGCCGGGCTCGCGCTCGTCGGCGTGTTCGCCGGCGTGCTCGGCGTGTCCGCGCTCGCCGCGGACTCCGGCGACATCTTCCTCGCGACGATGGCGTTCGTCTACGACGCCGCCCCCTGGCTCGCGCTCGCCGCGCTCGCCGCCTCCCTCGGCCGCCTCATCGACGAGGCCATCCGCGAAGAGGACATCCGCTCCTCCTACCTCAACCTCCCGTTCGGCGTCGTCGCCGTCGGCCTCGTCGTCCGCGGGTTCTCCGCGTACTTCTTGGAGCGCGCCGCGTCGAACGTCCTCGACCCGATGGTCATCCCCGCCATCGACATCGGCATCGTCGCCATCGAATCCTACCGGCTCAGCGCCGAGGAACGCCTCGCGGCGCTCGTGCTCGGCGCGGTCGCGCTCAGCCTCGTCGGCATCCGCGTGTCCGCCTATCTCTCCGGCACCGCCGTCGAGGACGCGCCCGCGAGAGAGGCGAAGTGAAGTGATGGGCATTTAGCGCTCGGCGTCCAGCTAGCGGTATGGACGCGGAACCCTGGGTGAGCCTCTTCTCCGGTGGGAAGGACTCGAACTGGGCGCTCTACCGGGCGCTCGAAGCCGACTACCCCGTCGAACGCCTCGTCACCGTCCACCCGGAAGGCGACTCCTACATGTACCACACGCCGGCGACGCACCTCGCGACGCTCGCGGCCGAAGCCATCGGGATTCCGCTCGTCGACGTCCACCCCGGCGACCTCGACGCGCTCGACGCCGAAGACTCCGGGAAACAGGGCGACCGCGAACTCGAACCGCTGGAGGCCGCGCTCGTCGACCTCCGCGATGACCTCGGCGGGCTCGGCGGCGTCACCGCCGGTGCCATCGAGTCCGAGTTCCAGACATACCGAATCGAGGAGATGGCCGACCGCCTCGGCTGTGAGGTCTTCGCGCCGCTCTGGCAGCGCGACCCGAGCGCGCTCGCGGCCGACATGCTGGACGCCGGCTTCGAGATTACCGTCCTCCAGGTCGCCGCGTACGGCCTCGACGAGTCCTGGCTCGGCCGCACGCTCGACGCCGACGCCATCGCGGAACTCGAAGCGCTCAACGACGAGTACGGCGTCCACGTCCTCGGCGAAGGCGGCGAGTTCGAGACGTTCGTCACCGACGGCCCCCACTTCGACCAGCGGATCGACTTCGACTACGACACCGTCTGGGAAGGAAACCGGGGCTACGTCGAAATCACCGACGCCGAACTCGTCTGAAGAGGCACGTCGAAGTGAGCGTGACCGCGAGCGCGGTGAGGAGCGGGCGGTCGTGCATGGGTTTTTGCGGTGTAGGCGCGTAGGAGTGAGTATGCCTGAAGAAGTGCTGTTCGAGTCGGAGAGTCGGCAGAGTCGCGCGGCCATCGCGTCCTACCTGCGGCAGGTGGCGGAGAACCTGGAAGACGGGAAGGCGCTCACGCTCGCGGCGGGCGAGCAGTCGGTGACGCTGGACCCGCCGGCGGAGGCGACGTTCGAGGTGAAAGCCGAGCGGGAAGGACCGGCGGACGGGCCGGGAGAGTTGAGCGTGGAGTTCGAGGTCGAGTGGGACGAAGAGCACGAAGCGGGCGGGGACGCCGACGGCCTCTCCATCGAGTAGCCGGAGCGGTCTTGCCGGGGACGCCCGATCCGCCGGGTGTCCCTGCTGAGTCTGGAGAGCGAAAACCGGTCGCCTTTTCGTGGTTACTGGGGGTGGCCGTTGGTGATGGTGGTGTGTGCGCCGATGAGCGCGCCGGAGAAGTCGACGTTCTCGATGCGGGTTTTCTCGTCGATGATGCTCTCGCGGACGTCGCAGTCGAGGACGGTGGCGTCGGGGAAGACGAGGGAGTTGTCGAGGCTGGAGTTCCGGACTTCCGCGCCGCCCATGACGTGGACGTTGTCGCCGAGGGTGGTGTTCTCGACGACGGCGTCGTCGTCGACGAGGCTGTCGCCGTCGAGCGTCCACGCGACGGCGTCGAGGTAGGATTCGGGAGTGCCGATGTCGAACCACGCGCCTTCGAAGGTGAAGGCGTGGACGGACTGGCGCTGCTGGAGCCACTGGACGAACCAGCCGGGTTCGTCGGGGTTCTCGCCGGCCTCCAGATATTCGGAGAGGAGGGGGAGGGTGTCGGCGGGGTAGGCGTAGCAGGCGATGGAGACGAGCGTGCTCTTCGGGTCGTCGGGCTTCTCCTGGAAGTCGACGACTTCGTCGCCGTCGAGGTCGACGAGGCCGTAGGATTTCGCGCGCTCCTTGCTGCCGACGTCGTAGGCGGCGAGGCTGGGGGCGTCCTTCTCCTGGAAGAAGTCGAGGAACTCCGCGATGTCGAAGCTGATGAGGTTGTCGCCGGCGATGACGAGCGTGTCGTCGTCGATGTCTTCGCGGTCGACGAGCTGGGCGAGCGCGCCGATGACGCCGAACTTCTCGTCCTCCTCGGTCGTGTCTTCGACGGTGAGCGTGGGTTTCTCGTAGTCGCTCGCGGAGAGGTAGTCGGCGAAGTCGTCGGCGAACCGCTCGTTCGTCGAGACGTAGACGTCGTCGATGCGGTCGTCGGCTTCGAGCTCGTCGAAGATGCGGTCGATGACCGTCGAGTCGCCGACGGGCAGGAACATCTTCGGGCGGTGCTTCGTGATCGGCCAGAGCCGCGTGGCGTAGCCGCCCGCGAGAACGATAGCCTGCATGATTAGCTGACCTTCCCGTGCGTCGAACTAAGGCCTTTGTGATACGCCCGTCGCCGCGAGGAGCCGACCGACCTAACTACTCGGGTTCGCTACGGGGCGTATGGAGGCGCGAACGACCCGACAGCGGATCGCGGACGCGCTCCGCGAGGAACCGGGGACGCCGAGCTCGCTCGCGGCGGCGTTCGAACTGACGCCGCACGCCGCGTTGACGCACGTCGAGCACATCGCGAAATCCCTCGACGCGCAGGAAGAAGAACTCCTCGTGCGCCCGCCGGCCTGCCGCGAGTGCGGGTTCGACGGCTTCGACGACCCGCTCAACCTCCCCTCGCGCTGCCCGGAGTGCAAGCACGAAGGCATCGAGGAGCCAGCGTTCGTTATCGAGCGACGCGGTTCGACGTGAGGCCGCTCGCAGAGCGGCCGAACGAGAACCGCGGAACCAACGAGCGGCGAACGAGCGTGAGCCGCGAGTCGCGCGACCGGTCTTTGCAGAGCGGCCGAACGAGAACCGCGGAACCAACGAGCGGCGACCAGAGGGAGCCGTGAGCCGCGCGGTGTGAGGGACAAAGCGCGGCGAACGAGCGTGAGCCGCGAGTCGCGCGACGTGGGGCAGCCGGTGTCCGGCGACCCGCGGGGGTTTTGTGGGTCGCCGCGATAGCGAGTGGTAATGGCGAGTACGCTGGTCGCGGCGGTGGCGGACGTGCCCGAAGACGGCTCCTACCTCTTCACGGTTCGAGACGAGGACGGGGAGGAGCAGGAGGCGATTCTGGTACGGGACGGCGACGAGGCGGGCGGGGTGCGGGCGTGGTTGAACTACTGTCAGCATTTCACGCACATCAAGCTCGACAAGGGGCGGGGCGCGCCGATTCGGGAGGGCGAGATTATCTGTGCGAACCACGGCGCGATGTTCGAGGTGGACAGCGGGGAGTGTACGTTCGGGCCGTGCGAGGGCGCGTACCTGAACGGGCTCGATATCCGCGTGGAGGATGGCGACGTCTACCTCGACGACGAGGGCTTCGAGTTCGCGTACGACGGCGGTATCGAGACCGACCCGACGGACCTGTCGTCGACGTCGAACGTCGAGTTCTGAGGCGTCGCGGGTTTCGCGGTTTAGTAGTGCGCTGTTTCGACGTGGTCGTCGTAGGCGTCGGCGAGCGTCTCGGCGAGGTCGCCGACCGGATAGCCGCGGCCGTCGAGTGCGCTGACTGGTCGGAGTTCCCAGGTGGTGTTGGTGAGGAAGAGTTCGTCGGCGTCGCGGAGGGCTTCGGGCCCATAGCGGCCGGTCTCGACGGGGATGCCGCGGTCGGCGGCGAGGTCGAGGACGGTGTCGCGGGTGATGCCGGGGAGGACGTCGCCGTCAGTCGTGGGGGTGTGGAGGACGCCGTCGCGGGCGAAGAAGACGTTGCTGGTGGCGCACTCGGCGACGTTCCCGTCGACGTCGAGCATGAGGGCGGCGTCGGCGTCGGGGGAGAGGTCGCGTTTGGCGAGGACGCCGTTGAGGTAGTTGTGGGTCTTCGCGTCCGCGGGGATGGCGCTGTCGGGGACGCGGCGGGTGGGGACGGTCTCGACGCGGGCGGGAGCGTCCCAGACGGAGTCGCTCTCGCGGCCGCCGCGCGGCAGGGGTTTCGTGACGACGACGACCGTCGGATGCTCGGCGGGACCGGGTGCGAGCTTTCCCGCTTGCGGGCCGCGCGTGACGGACACGCGGACGTAGGCGTCGGCGAGGTCGTTCGCGTCGAGCGTCTCCCGGACGCGGTCGCGGAGGTCGCCGGGGAGGGCGTCGGGCATTCCGAGCGCGTCGAGCGTCCCGCGCAGGCGGGACTCGTGGGCGTCCCAGCGGAACAGCTCGCCGCCGTACGCGCGGAGCGTCTCGAAGCCGGCGTCGCCGTACCGAAAGCCCCGGTCGCTCACGGGAATCGCGGCCTCGGCGTCGGGGACGAGGTCGCCGTTCAGGTGGACGAACATACGTCCGCTACGAACGTCCGGACCAACGTCTTTCCGATGGCGAGGCTGCCGGGGTCGTCGGCGCGGCCGGTGAGGACGCTCTCGGGGTGGAACTGCACGCCGAACTGGGGGCGCGAGCGGTGGCGGACGCCCATGAGCACGTCCGCTTCGTCGGGGACGGTCGCCGTCTCCTCCAGCTCGCGGGGGAGGGCGTCGCGCTCGACGACGAGGGAGTGGTAGCGTCCGACTTCGAACGAGTCGGGGAGGCGCGCGTAGAGGCCGTCGCCGTCGTGCGTGATGGTCGAGGCCTTCCCGTGGACGACGTCGGGGGCTCGCGTGACGGGCGCGCCGTAGGCCGCACAGAGCGCCTGGTGGCCGAGGCAGACGCCGAGCACGGGCACGTCGAGGTCGAAGACGTCCATCGAGACTCCCGCGTCCTCGGGGCGACCCGGTCCGGGGGAGAGCACGATGCCGTCCGGGTCGCGGTCGCGGATGTCGTCGAGCGTCACCGCGTCGTTCCGCGCGACCGAGACGTCCGGCGTGACCTCGCCGACGTACTGCACGAGGTTGTAGACGAACGAGTCGTAGTTGTCGATGACCAGGATGCCGGGGCGAGCCGGTCGGCCGGCGGGCGAGGTGTCCGTCATCGTTCGGTGACGCCGAGGTCGGCGTCGACGGCGGCGTCGAGGGCGTTCACGAGGCCGCGGGCTTTGTCGAGCGTCTCGTCGTATTCGGCGTCGGGGTCGGAGTCGTGGACGATGCCCGCGCCGACGCGGAGGTGGTATTCGTCGGCGTGCCGGACGAGCGTGCGGATGAGGATGTTGAGGGTGGCGCGGCCGTTGAAGCCGACGGCGAACGCGCTCCCCGTGTAGGGGCCGCGGCGGGTGGTTTCGACTTCGTCGATGATGCGCATGGTTTCGGGTTTGGGCGCGCCGGTGATGGTGCCGCCGGGGAAGGCGGCGGCGATGGCGTCGGCGAGCGTGGCGTCGTCACGGAGCGTGGCGTCGACTTCGGAGACGAGGTGCATGACTTCGGGGTGGCGGTCGACGCGGCGGTAGTCGGTGACGTCGACGGAGCCGAAGGCGGCGACCCTCCCGAGGTCGTTGCGTTCGAGGTCGACGAGCATCGCGTGTTCGGCGCGCTCCTTCTCGTTCCCGCGGAGGTCGGCGGCGAGCGCGTCGTCCGCTTCGGGGGTGTCGCCGCGCGGCCGGGTGCCGGCGATGGGTTCGGTGGCGAGGTCGGGGCCGTCGCGGTCGAGGAGGAGTTCGGGGCTGGCGGAGGCGATGTCGACGCCGGGGAACTCGACGAGGGCGCTGTAGGGCGCGGGGTTGACGTCGCGGAGCGCGGCGAAGAGGGCGACGGGGTGGACGGCGGCGGGCGCGCGGAGGCGGTGGGAGACGTTCGCCTGGAAGGTGTCGCCGGCGCGGATGCGTTCCTTCACGGTTTCGACGCGCTCGCGGAAGGCGTCGCGGCCGGCGTCGCTCTCGAAGACGGGGGCCGCGTCGGCGGCCGCGGGCGGTTCGACGGCGGGGTCGCCGGTGGCGATGCGGTCGGCGAGCGCGTCGAGTGCGTCGAGCGCGCGGTCGTAGGCGGCGTCGACGTCGCCGTCGACGCGCGGCGTCGCGACGAGGAAGAACTCGTCGCCGTGCCACGCGGCGAGCGTCTCGTAGGTCGCGACTTGGAGCGTGGGGAGGCCGCGGTCGTCGACGGCGTGGTTCGGGAGCGATTCGAGCTCGCGGGCGGCGTCGTAGGAGAGCCAGCCGAAGTGGCCGCCGGGAATCGGAACCGGTGAGTCGACGGGGGCGAGCGTGTCGGTTTCGAGCGCGTCGAGCGCGTTGAATACACCCGAGTCGTGCGCGTCGAACTCGGTAGGATTGACGCCGAAGTAGCCCCAGCCGTCGGTCGGGCCGCCGGTCTCGTAGAAGACGCTCGGGTCGTCGCCGCGGGCGCGGCGGTAGGCGTCGAAGGGGTCGGCGGTAGCGAGGGACGCGCGGACGGGGACGCGGTCGGCGTCGGGGTGCTCGCGGGCGACGCGCGCGAACGCCGCGCGCGCCGTCACCTCGTCGAGTCCGTCGTGCATACGTCCGGAGAACAGGCGAGGCGGCGTGAGCGTTCCGATACGAGCGGTTACTTCTCGAGGCGGTCGCGGGCGCGCTGCCGCCAGCGGCCGACGCGCTTCGGCGAGAGGTCGATTTCGTCCGCGAGGTCGTCGGCGTCGGCCTCGGCGAGGTCGTCGATAGTTTCGACGCCCGCGTCGCGGAGGCGGTCGGCGTACGCCGGCCCGATGCCTTTCAGGAGTTCGACGTCCGCGTCCGCGTCCGAGTCGGCGACGCCCTCGCTCTCGTCGGGTTCGACGTCCTCGACGTCCGTCGACATATCCTCCGAATCCGGCTGTGCGGCGCTCGCCTCGGCGGGCTCGGCGTGCTCTTCGGGGTCCGCTTCGCCCTCCTCGACGGACTCCTCCACGAGCGACTCCGTCGAGGCCGTCGCATCGGTCGCTTCCGCCACCGGCTCGTCCACGGCATCCGCCCCGTCCTCGATGTCCGTCGACATGTCCTCCGAATCCGGCTGCGCGGCGCTCGCCTCGGCCGGCTCCGCGCGCTCTTCGGCGTCCGCTTCGCCTTCCTCGACGGTCTCCTCCACGAGCGATTCGGTGGAGGCGGCGGCGTCGGTTTCCTCTGCCACCGGCTCGTCTACGGCTTCTGGTTCGTCGGCGTCGCTCTCGACGTCCGTCGACATGTCCTCGGCGTCGGGCTGCGCGGCGCTCGCCTCGGCCGGCTCCGCGCGCTCTTCGGCGTCCGCTTCGCCTTCCTCGACCGACTCCTCCACGAGCGACTCCGTGGACGTGGCTGCGTCGGTCTCTTCTGCGACTGGTTCCTCGACGGCTCCCTCCGTCGACGCGTCCGGTTCTTCGGCCGACCCCTCGCGTTCTAGCGTGATGTCGACGTTCCGCTCGTCGGCGGAGTCAGTCCCGCCGCCGAGGAGCGATTTGAGCTTCGACAGTAGTCCCATACGCCCGTCCTATTCCCGCCTGCGCCTTAAATGCGACCCCGGAGCGCGGCGTTCATCGCCTCGACGGGGGCGTCTCGCCCGGTCCAGCGTTCGAACGCGGCGACGCCCTGATAGAGGAGCATCCACGCGCCGTCGACGGTCGTCGCGCCGGCGTCCGCGGCGTCCCGGAGGAGTCGCGTTTCGAGCGGCGTGTAGACGGCGTCCATCACGGTGAGATTCGAATGGAGGGCTTCGACGGGGACGGGCGAGCGGTCCTCCTCCATGCCGACGCTCGTCGCGTTCACGAGCACGTCGGCGTCGCCGAGGAGGTCGGGGAGGGCCTCGAGGCCGTGACCGGTGCAGGCCGGGCCGACGTCGGCGGCGAGGTCCGTGGCTCGGGATTCGGTGCGGTTCGCGACGCGGACGGTCGCGCCGGCGTCCGCGAGCGCGAACGCGATGGCGCGGCCCGCGCCGCCAGCGCCGACGAGGACGGCGGTCGCGCCGTCGAGCGCGACGTCGTGGCGTTCGAGCGCGCGCCGCGCGCCCTCGGCGTCCGTGTTGAATCCGCGAGGGATGTCCCCCGTAAAGTCGACGGTGTTGACCGCGCCGATGCGCGCCGCGAGGTCGTCCGGGGTGACGAGCGCGAAGACGTCCTGCTTGAAGGGGATGGTGACGTTCACGCCGGCGACGCCGAGCGCGTCGAGGCCGTCGACGGCGCGCTCGATGGCGTCGGTTTCGGGTTCGAAAGTGACGTAGCGCGCGTCGAGGTCGAGTTCGTCGTAGGCCGCTTCGTGCATCGGCGGGGAGAGCGAGTGCCCGACGGGGTTGCCGACGAGTCCGTAGACGTCCATGCCGGAGAGTGCGGGCGCGGGGTCTTAGGTCTGGAGGTGTCCGCTGGCGGTCAAGCCCGGAGGTGTGCGCCGTGCAGGACGAAGTAGACGGTGAGCGCGAGGAAGGCGAGGTAGAAGACGCCGCCGACGAGGAAGGGCGCGGGTTCGAACTCGCCGTCGCCGACGAGGCGCGCGCGGGAGAAGACGACGAGGCCGGCGATGACGGCGAGGATGACGGAGAACGCGTTGAGGAAGCCGGTCGTCCCCCACGCCAGCGAGAGGTCCCACTGCGTGAAGAGGATGCCGAGCGTGACGGGAATCGTTCCCTGGAACGCCATCGCGCCCGTGATGTTGTTCAGGGCGAGGGTGTCCTTATCGCGGGCGAGCCAGAGGACGGAGTTGAAGGCTTCGGGGAGTTCGGTGGCGACGGGGGCGACGATGAGCGCGACGATAGCGGTCGGGACGCCGACGGCGGTCGACGCCCACTCGATTTCGGTGACGAAGAGGCGCGCGCCGGCGATGATGAGGGCGAGCGCGACGAGCGTCTGGACGGCGGTGAGGACGAGGTGGGGGTCGGCGGAGTGATCGCGGTCGGGCTCGACGCCGAGCGCGGCGAGCAGGCGTTCGAGGAAGAGGCCGATGTGGAGGTCGTCGATGTCCTCTACGTCGCCGAGCTCGCCGGCGCGGAGGGAGAGCGCGAGGTAGGCGAGGTAGAGGGCGACGAGGAGGCCGGCGATGGCGTCGCGGACCGGGACGGGGCCGAGCGCGAGGCCGTGCGGGACGAGCGCGGCGAGGAACGCGAGCGTGTAGCCGACGAGGAAGAAGGAGAGGTCGCGGTTCGTCGCGTGCCTGTCGAACCGGAGGGCCGTGCCGGCGACGCGGCGGTCGGCGAACCAGAGGACGCTCGCGCCGACGAAGAACATCGCGAGCGTCGCGAGCATGAAGGGCGCGCCGAGGATCGCGCCGACGCCGACGTGCTCGGCGGCCGTCCCGCCCTCGATGATTGCGATGACGGGGATGGTGGTCTCGGGGAGCGCGGTCCCCATCGCGGCGAGGATGCTCCCGGTGGCGGACTGGCTGATGCCGAGGCGGTGGCCGAACCACTCGACGCCGTTCGTGAAGACCTCCGCGCCGGCGAGGAGGCAGGCGAAGGCGAGGACGAGGAACGCGACGCGTCTCACGGAGCCGGTGAGGACGAGCGGGGTCGCGCTCGCGAACGCGGTCATACCTCGACTACCGCGAGAGCGTCAGTAAGCGGTTTCGTTTCGGGGACGGCCCGCGGCCGCTCAGTGGCCGCCGCTCGCGGTGACGCCGAGGACGACGACGAAGTAGACGAGGACGACGATGAACGCGGCGTAGAACAGCCCGCCGATGAGGAAGGGCTTAGGGTTCATCGGGTCGTCGTGGGCGGAGCGCGCGCGGAGGTAGAGGACGGTGCCGGCGATGACGGCGAGAATGACGGAGAACGCGTTGAGGAAGCCGGTCGTCCCCCACGCCAGCGAGAGGTCCCAGTCGGTGAAGACGATGCCGAGCGTGACCGGGAGCGTGCCCTGGAACGCCATCGCGCCCGTGATGTTCCCGAGCGCGAGGGTGTCTTTGTCCCGACTAATCCAGAGGACGGAGTTGAACTTCTCGGGGAGTTCGGTCGCGAGCGGCGCGATGAGGAGCGCGACGATGGCGATGGGGACGTTGAGGACCTCCCGGGAGAGCCACTGGACTTCGGTGACGAAGAGGTGCGCGCCGGAGATGATGATGGCGAGCGCGAAGAGCGTCTGCAGGGCGACGAGGAGGAAGCGCGGGTTCTCGCCGTGGTCTCTCGGGTCGTAGCCGACGCGAGAGAGGAGGCGTTCGACGATGAGGCCGAGGTGGAGGGCTTCGAGGTCCTCGCTCTCGGCGAGTTCGCCGCTCTGGAGGGAGCGGACGAGGTAGACGAGGTAGAGCACGACGAGGAGCGCCGCCATCGCGTACTGGACGAGGCGCTGCTCGACGAACGCGGCGGCGAACGCGATGACGTAGCCGACGAGGAAGAAGGAGAGGTCGCGGCGCGTCGCGGCCTCGTTGAAGTGCATCTCGTCGCCGAACGTCCGGCGGTTCCGGAAGTAGTAGACGCTCGCGCCGACGAGGAACATCGCGATGGTGGCGAGCATGAAGGGCGCGCCGAGGATCGCGCCGACGCCGACGTGCGAGGCGTCCGCGCCGCCCTGAACGATGGCGATGACGGGGATGAGGGTTTCGGGGAGCGCGGTGCCGACGGCCGCGAGGATGCTCCCGGTCGCCGATTCGCTGACGCCGAGGCGGTGGCCGAGCCACTCGACGCCGTTCGTGAAGACCTCCGCGCCGAGCAGGAGGAGGGCGAACGACCCGATGAGCAGAAGGGACCGGTCCACTGTCGGGGAGACGAGGGCCGGAGCGAGGCCGGTGTGCATACGGCCGTCTAACCGAAGCGGGTTTGTAAGGCGTTCCATTCGATTCGACGCGCCTAACCCGCGGACGCGCGTTCTCCCGGTATGACTCTCGGCATCGTCGTCAGCCGCGCCGACTCGGCGTCCGTGCACGTCGGCGACCACCTCCGCGACCTCGGCGAGTGGGAGCGCATCGACGAGGGCGACGCGTTCCGCGCGCCCGGCTTCGAACTCCGATACTTCGACGACTGGCACCTCGAACTCGACGGCGTCGCGGACGCGTTCGACGCGGCCGTCGACGCGGTCGTCTTCGCGTCCCGGCACTCCGGGGACACCGGGCCGATGCTGACCGCGCACTTCACGGGGAATTTCGGACGAGCGGAACACGGCGGCGCGGACCGCTCGCTCGCCCCCGCCTGCACCCGCGCGGCGTCCGCCGTCCTCGACGCCCTCACCGACCACGCCCCCGACGGCTACGACGTCGGCATGGAGTGTACGCACCACGGCCCCACCGACCCCGGCGCGCCGAGCATGTTCGTCGAAGTCGGGAGCAGCGAAGCGGAGTGGGACGACCCGGACGCCGCCCGCGCGGCCGCCAGCGCCATCCTCGCGCTCGGCGGCGTCCCCGCGCGGGACGACCGAGCGCTCGTCGCGTTCGGCGGCGGCCACTACGCCCCGCGAGCGACGCGAATCGCCCGCGAGACCGACTGGGCGGTCGGGCACGTCGCCGCCGACTGGTGTCTCGACGACCTCGGCGCACCGGACGAGAACCGGGACGTCGTCGACGCCGTCTTCGCGCAATCCGGAGCGACGCGCGCCGTCGTCGACGGCGAGAAGCCGGCGCTGGAAGCCGTCATCGACGACCTCGGCTATCGCGTCGTGAGCGAGACGTGGGTTCGGGAGGTCGACGGCGTCCCGCTCGACCGCGCAGCCGCGCTCGAAGCCGAACTCGCACCCGTCGACGACGGCCTGCGGTTCGGCGACGCGGCGAGCGCGAACGAGACTGCGCGCGAGGCGTTCACCGTTGTCGACCTCCCGAACGCGCTCTGGGCGGACGCCCACTCCGTTGACCCGGACGCCGCGCTCGCCGCCGCACGCGAACACTCCCTCGCCTACGAGACGACGGAGAACGGGAACCGCGTCGAGGGCCGCGCCGCCTTCCCAGACGCGGCCGCCTACGACGCCTACGTCGACGCGCTCTGCGACGTTCTCGCCGAGGCGTACGACCGCGTCGAGCGCCGCGACGACACCGTCCTCGTGGAGGCCGACGCCTTCGACCCCGCGCTCGCCGCCGAACGCGGCGTCCCCGAAGGCCCGAAGTTCGGCCGGCTCGCGAACGGCGACGCCGTCACCGTCGACGGCCGCGAAATCACCCCCGGCGACGTGACAGCCCGCCAGCGAGACACGTATAACGTCTGACGCGTTTCGTCGTTTCGCCGCGCGACGGCCGGGGAAAAGGTAATTAACGCCCCGACCAGTACCATACATCCAATAATGGATTCGATCGTTCAGGAGGCCATCGACGACGCTGAAGAAACCGACGAGTCCGCCGAGCAGGGCGGACAGCCCGCTTCCGGCGGGCGGTCCTCCGGCGGGTCGTCCGGCGCGGGCAACGCCTCCGGACGCATGACCGACGAGGAACTGATGGACGTCCTGGAAGAACTCCAGACGAACATCACCGTCGTCGGTTGTGGCGGCGCGGGCTCCAACACCGTCAACCGCATGTCGAAAGAGGGGATTCACGGCGCGAAACTCGTCGCCGCGAACACCGACGTCCAGCACCTCGTCGAGATCGACGCCGACACGAAGATTCTCATGGGCGAGCAGAAGACGAAGGGCCGCGGTGCCGGCAGCCTCCCGCAGGTCGGCGAGGAAGCCGCGCTCGAATCCCAGGACGAAATCGCGGAATCCATCGAGGGCAGCGACATGGTGTTCGTCACCGCCGGCCTCGGCGGCGGCACCGGCACCGGCAGCGCCCCCGTCGTCGCGAAAGCCGCCCGCGAAATCGGCGCGCTCACCATCTCCATCGTCACGACCCCCTTCACCGCCGAAGGCGAAGTCCGACGAACCAACGCCGAAGCCGGCCTCGAACGCCTCCGCGACGTTTCTGATACGGTCATCGTCGTCCCGAACGACCGCCTCCTGGACACGGTCGGGAAACTCCCCGTCCGACAGGCCTTCAAAGTCTCCGACGAAGTCCTCATGCGCTCCGTGAAAGGCATCACCGAGCTCATCACCAAACCCGGCCTCGTCAACCTCGACTTCGCCGACGTCCGCACCGTCATGGAGAAAGGCGGCGTCGCCATGATCGGCCTCGGCGAATCCGACAGCCAATCCAAAGCCCAGGACTCCGTCCAGTCCGCCCTCCGCAGCCCCCTCCTCGACATCGACATCGGCGAAGCCAAATCCGCCCTCGTCAACGTCACCGGCGGCCCCGACATGAGCATCGAGGAAGCCGAAGGCGTCGTCGAACAGATCTACGACCGCATCGACCCCGACGCCCGCATCATCTGGGGAACCAGCGTCGACGACGACCTCGACGGCACCATGCGCACCATGGTCGTCGTCACCGGCGTCGAATCGCCCCAGATCTACGGCCGCAACGACGAAGACGCCGTCCCCAACGACGCCGGCAAAGCCCAACAGCAGGGCGCACGCGAAATGGGCGGCCAGAGCCAGCAGCGTCAGAACCAGCAGAACACCCAGCAGAATCAGGGCCGCCGCGCCGGCGACCGCCAGACCCAGCAAGCCCAACAACGCGACCAGAACGACGACGACGGCCTCGACGACATCGACTACGTCGAATAGTACCTTTTACTCTGCGCTCGGCCGCCTTCGGCGGCCTCGCTCGGTAAAAGCTACGACAAAAGCCCCGTCACCCCACCCTTGGTGGGGTTCGGGGCCTCGCGCGAAGCGCGAGTGAACCGGCGACCTACCGGGCTCTTCGAGCCGCTCGGTCGCCGGACGCTACCGTAGTGGTCGGTTCGTTTTCCTAGCGCGATTTCAGTCTCTACGCCGCAGGTGTGCCTAAGGGCACAACACCAAAACACCCACTACCGCTCCGCGCAGCCCCGCAAAGACCGTGGAGACTTGTTGGGAACCAGTGATTATCGGGCTTCGTCTCCCTGTCACCAATCGAAAAAGCTTCTCGTTCGAGGGTGCTGAAAGTTTCTCGTCAGGTCCAGCTGTGTTTGTTGAAGTTTGAGTGCTGCGCGTGTGACAAACTGTATCCCGAATTTAATCTCATCCTTCTCAAAGTCATCGTCAGTTTTCCCCATCATTCTCACATCACGCACAATACTGTTGAACCTGGAGTATTGTGTATAATCAATTCCGAGAGAGAGTATCTGAAGCTCGGAGTAAATATCATCAAATAGTGTTTTAGAGGTGTCTATCCACTCTTGAACATCATCAGAATAACTTCTCTCTGACATAATGTTGCGCCGTTGTGGGTATGGCGTATATTCCAACTGGCCTCGTCCCCTCTCTTTATACTCATACATTAGATCGTCAAATGCGTCGTCTAATGCTATCGCAGCGTTTCTAGTTTCTCCATTAGTGAGGTACTCCTTCGCCTCTGAAACTTTCTTTCGTGTAGTGTCGAATTCGACTAAGCTGAATAGGTCAATATCTCCATAGTCGGTTCCAAAGACAGTTGGCGTATTCTCTTCAAAGAATCGTTCCACAGTTGCCCGATATACTTCAATATCTTCCTCTGTGGGGCGAATAAGTTGGTGTTTCAAACGATTCCTTGCATCATGCAAATTCCGCATGGATTCTTTCTGTGTTAGTGTAACATCTTCCATTTCAAGCTTCCACCAATAGTCCATGAAACTGTCCGGATTATCAGCGTCGACGTACTGTTTAGATATTATCAAGAACATCTCTACAGAATCATGAAATGATAGAAGAGAAGTGGATCGATTCGGAGATGGTTTCCGAGAGAGAGAGATTGCATTCTCGTGTAAGTTTTTAATGTAGGCAAGTCGCTCCATCTGAGACTTTCTGATGGTCATAAAGAGTAATCTCATGTTTGTGCCAAAGTAGTTAGGGGTGGATGTGGTTGTCTGTACTGGGGTATTCTCTACTGCATTCGCTCACACCTACCCACGGGGTAGGTCACACTGAAACTCGAATGCCGAGATATACACACGAAAAGACGACTCTGGTGTGTACCGCTCAGCGAATTTCCGTGCGTCTCGTCCAGAGTCGCGCGCTGGAGAAACGCTGACGAATGTCGTAAAGGGGGAGAAGGCACGCCTATAGCCCTCCGGAATTGCCAATTGTCGAGTCGTGTGTACGAGGATGGCGTCGACGTCAACGAATCAGCAACGGACACGTCCAACACGGTGAGCGTCCGGCGACCGAGCGGTCCGTCAGGACCCGGTAGGTCGCCGGTTCACCGAGCGCGGAGCGCTCGGGCTCGGCGCGGACCACCGCGCCCCTTCGGGGCGCGACGGGAGCACCGATGCTTTTAGTGCAGGTTTTGCCGAGCGCTGGCGCGCTTCGCGCGCCGAGCGCAGCGCAAAACGTGCAGCGCAAGATATAGAAACGGCGGGGGTGAAACAGGGGTATGGACGTTCCCTTAGAGCTTTCAGCGTATACGCGCGTGCTGAAGCTGGCGAGCACGCCGTCGTGGGAGGAGTTCTCCCAGATTGCGATGATCGCTGGTGCCGGCATCCTGCTCATCGGACTGCTCGGATTTATCATCTTCGTGGTTATGAACGCGATTCCGGGGGTCTAGTCGATGGGGATTTTCGCTGTGAAGACGACGGCGAGTCAGGAGCAGACGGTCGCGAGTATGATCGCGAACCGCGAGGAGGACGAGATTCACGCGGTGCTCGCGCCGGACGCGTTGACGAGCTACGTGATGGTTGAGGCGGACAACGACGCGGTGATTTCGCGGGTGCTGGAGGAGATTCCGCACGCGCGGAGTATGGTGCCGGGGAACTCCTCGATCAGTGAGGTCGAGCACTTCCTGAGCCCGAAGCCGGACGTGGAGGGTATCGCGGAGGGCGACATCGTGGAGCTCATCGCGGGACCGTTCAAGGGCGAGAAGGCGCAGGTGCAGCGTATCGACGAGGGGAAAGACCAGGTGACGGTCGAACTCTACGAGGCGACGGTGCCGATTCCGGTGACGGTGCGCGGCGACCAGATTCGCGTGCTGGACTCTGAAGAGCGCTAACGCGCTCTTCTGATCCCTCGTTCGCTTGCGCTCACGAGGACAGCGAGGAACGCTGAGCGCAGCGAAGCGTTCCTCGGAAACGCGAACGGGGAGTGCGTGGTTCGGAGCGACCGGAGGGAGCGAGAACCACGTCGACGAGCGGCGTCAGCCGCGAGCGTTAGCGAGCCGTGAGCGCCCGAAGAACGCGAGCGCGTTCTTCTGGTCCCTCGTTCACTGCGTTCACGAGGATAGCGAGGAGCGATAGCGCCTCACACGGTCGAGCGGCGCTTTCTGCCGTGAGACGACGCCGGAGAGCGGTAGGCTGAGAGTTCGGCCGGCGGTGTGGTTCGAGTTTTCTCTCCGGGAGTCGGGTGTGTGGTCGCCAGCGGGCGGACCGTGGAGTTAGTCGACGTAGCCGATGACGTTCTCGCCGAGTTCGGCGGTGGCGTAGTCGCGGCCGTGGTCGGTGAGGCGGTAGTAGTCGGTGTCGTCGAGGGTTTCGACGATGCCGCGGTCGTGGAGGTCGTCGAGGGCGGCTTCGACGGTGGGTTCGGTGAGTTCTGCTTCGGTGAGTGCGGCGATGTTGGCGGCGATGCCGGCGGGGGAATGTCCGAGGCTGGTCTGGGTGAGGATGCGGATGACGGTGTTCGTGTCGGCTTCGCTTGGCATACGCGTGAGGTGTAGCGGCGGGTGGAAAAACGGAACGGCCGGGAGCGGTTAGAAGGCGAAGCGGTCGAGGAGGTAGCGGAGGAAGGTGTGGGTGCGTGTCGTCTTGGTGTGGACGAGGACGGTGGTGGTGTCGAGTTCTTCGGCGAGTCTGTCGGGGAGCGCGCCGAAGACGACGTCGTAGAGGACGTGGTGTGCGCTGGTGGAGGCGATTACGAGGTCGGCGTCGCTGGCGGCGGTGACGAGGGCGTCGAGCCGGTCGGGCGTGCGGAGGATGGTGGTGTGTGCGGGGACGGTGAGGATGTCGCGGACGTCGGAGTGGTAGCTGAGGACGGCGTCGTGGAGTTCGTCGCTGGCGGCGTCGCCGATGGCGTGGAGGAGGGTGATAGTGGCGTCGTAGCGGGTGGCGAGGGCGTCGGCGAGCAGGAGTTCGAGCGGGTCGAACGGGCCTTCGTCGGCGATGACGGTGATGGTGTCGACGTCGTCGATGCCGCGGTCGTTCACGAACCCGACGTCGCAGGGGGCGTTCCGGATGTACCAGTCGACGTCTTCGCCGAGGAGTTCGCCGACGAAGACGTCGGCCTCCCACTCGCCGAGGATGGTGGAGAGGTCGTGGTGGTCGGCGTAGTTCGCGACGGCGTGTTCGATGTCGTGGGTGACGATTTCGCCGGCTTCAACGCGTGCGTCGAGGTCATCGCCGAGTTCTTCGATGCGCGCTTCGAACGAACGGTCGGCGGCGGTGTGGGTGTCCGTCGCGGTGGAGAGCGGGGATTGGTCGGGAATCTCGTCGAACTGGATGGCTCGGACGGTGCCGCCGCGGCGGTCCGTAATCGCGGCGGCGACCGTGAGAAGGGTGCGTTCGCGGTCCGGTTGGGTGTCGGGGGAGAGCGCGACGAGCACGCCGCCGTTCTCGCTGTCGGTTGCGAAGAGGTCGCGGGTGGTGTCGAGGGTGTACCGGCTGGTGGAGCGGCGGATGGCGTCGACGGCGGCCCCTTCGCGGTCGGTTCGGCCGCGGGCGTAGAACCGATACCAGAGGACGCCGACGGCGATGATGCCGGCGGCACCGGCGAGCGCGAGGGCTCCCATCTGGGTGAGGAGGACGAGGCCGGCGAGGATGCCGAAGAGCTGGAGCAAGGGGTAGGCGGGCGCGGTGAAGTCGGGGTCGTACCAGTCGAGGTCGCTCTCGCGGAAGGCGACGAGCGCGGCGTTTACGAGGGTGAAGATGAGGATCTGGAAGGCGGAGGCGAGTTTCGCGAGGTCGACGACGGGGACGGCGGCGATGAGGGCGACGAGCACGCCGCCGGTGAGGAGGATGGCGGCGACGGGCGTGCGGTAGCGGTCGTTCGTGACGCCGAATCGCTCGGGGAAGAGGCGGTCGCGCCCCATCGCGAGCGGGTAGCGAGACGAGGAGAGAACGCCGGCGTTCGCCATGCTGACGAGCGCGAGGACGGCGACGGCGGCGACGACTGCCGCGCCGGTCTCTCCGAGGAATGCGGCGGCGGCGTCCGCCATCGGCGTGTAGGAGTGCGTGATGCTTCCGGGTGCGGTGACGCCGACGATGACGAAGACGCAGAACGTGTAGACGAGCATCATCAGGACGACGGACCCGAGGATGCCGAGCGGGATGTTGCGGCCGGGGTCTTCGACTTCTTCGGCGACGCTCGCGATCTTCGTCACGCCGGCGTAGGAGACGAAGACGAAGCCGGTCGCGGCGAGCAGGCCGTCGGCACCGGCGGGGAAGAAGGGGTGGTAGTTCGTCGCGGTGACGGCGGTGAGGCCGTCGGCGATGAAGGCGACGAGGGCGAGGAGGACGACGGAGACGACGACGGCCTGGAGGCGGCCGGTCTGTTTCACGCCCGCGACGTTCACGGCGGTCAAGAGGACGGCGAGGGCGATGGCGACGGCTTTCACGAGTCCGGCTGGGAGCGGGGCGAAGAGGAGGAGGTACGCGCCGAGGCCGACGAGGGCGAACGCCGATTTGAAGACGAGACTGAACCACGCGCCGAGCCCGGCGATCGTGCCGGCGAGCGGCCCCCAGGACCGGTCGATGAAGAGGTAGGTTCCGCCGGATTCGGGCATCGCGGTCGCCATCTCGGATTTCGAGAGCGCGGCGGGGAGGACGACGACGCCGGCGAGGAGGTAGGCGAGAATGACGGCTGGACCCGCGATCTTCGAGGCGAGTCCGGGGAGGACGAAGATTCCCGAGCCGACCATCGCGCCGACGCTCACAGTGAGCGTCGCGTAGAGGCCCAGATCACGCTCGAGATCCTTTGGCATGCTTCGAGCGAAGACGGCCCCGGTGATAAACGTTGGTCCGCCGACTAGTTGCTGGCGCTGGCGACGGCTTCGTCGCCGTCGGTGTCGGCGTCCCTGCCGACGTAGATCTCGCGAGGGTCGACGGTGTCTTCGACGTCGCGTTTGATGGATTCGCGTTCGCGGATCGCGCTGGCGTCGGCGTCGTAGGCGCGGACGAACTCGGTGCGCGTGTGCTCTTCGAAGACGTGCTTGATGGCGAAGAAGCCCTCCGGAACGGTGGTGCCGCAGATCCGGCACTCGTGGCGTTCGTGTGCGTCGACCTGATGCGTGAGGAGTGACTCGACGGTGCGGAACGTCGCGCCACATCCCCCGATAGCGCACTCCCAACCCGACATACGGATACATACCGGAATCGGCTTGATAAGCCTTGCCGTAGAATCGGGGCGGTAGTACCGTATCGAGTAGGCCGCAGTCACGCGGTTTCCGAGGCTGTCTGACGTTCGTCAGACGCTCGTCGTCTCTGAAGGGGTTCGACGTCGAAACCGCCGGAGCAGCGCCGTTCGAGAGCTTCCTCACCGACGTCGACGACACGGTCTTCCGCCGTCCGGCTCGGATTCACTCAGCCTTCCCGCTCGCTACCGCTCGCGTGATTACGGTCGCAACGCTGCGCGTTGCTCCCTAGTCCGCCTCGTGTTCACTCGCCGGACTGCCGATAAATCAGATTCCGCTGAATCTCGTTCGCGCCCTCGTAGATCACCGGAATACGGACGTCCCGGTACACTCTCGCGATGCGGCGGTCGGTGAGGTTGCTGCGGCCGCCGTGGAACTGCATGCCCTGCTGGGCGTTCTCGACGGCGACTTCCGTGGACTTGGTCTTCGCCATCGCGGCCCAGAGGCCGGGGTTCTCGTAGTCGCGGACCTTCTTCGCGGCGCGGTAGTTGAGCGCGCGCGCCGCTTCGAACTCGAGGCGCATGTCGGCGAGGCCGTGCTGAACGGCCTGGAAGTCGCTCACGTGCCGGCCGAACTCCTCGCGTTCGTGGACGAACTCCCAGGCTTCTTCGAGCGCGGCGGCGGCGAGGCCGAGGCCGTGCCCGCCCACGACGACGCGGCCGTGGTTGAAGAAGTCGGCGAGCATCATGAACCCGCCACCCTCGGTTCCGATGAGGTTCTCCTCGGGGACGCGGCAGTCGTCGAAGACGATGTGTGCCTGCTTCGACGCGCGCATCCCCATCTTCTCCGGGATGTGCTCGGCGTCGTAGCCCGCGGCGTCCGTGGGCACGGCGAACATCGAGTAGTTGAGGTAGCGGTCGTCGGTGTCCGCGGTCTTCGCGTACACCGTCACCCAGTCCGCCTCGACGCCGTTCCCGATCCAGTACTTCTCGCCGTTGAGGACGTACTCGTCGCCGTCCTTGTCCGCCGTCGTCGTCATGCCGGCGAGGTCGCTGCCGATGTCGGGCTCGGAGACCGCGAGCCCCGTAATCTGGTCGTTCTCCGCGACCGGCCGCAGGAACTTCTCTTTCTGCGCTTCCGTGCCGTACTCCTGCATGATTTCCGCGCCGAAGCTCGCGAGCTGGAGGGTGAGCGCGATGCCGGCGTCGGCGCGGTAGAACTCCTCGGCGATGGCGAGCACTTCGACGATGTCGAGGCCGCGACCGCCGTACTCCTCCGAGATGTCCTGCGCGATGAGGCCGGCGTCCATCCCCGCTTCGAGGATGTCCCAGGGGTACTCGCCCGTGCGGAAGTACTCCTCGGCGTTCGGCGCGATGTGCTCCGCTGCGAACTCGCGCGCTTCCTGCTTGACGCCGCGGGCGTACTCGGGGACGACGTCCGCCGAGAGCAACTCCAGGTTCGAAGCCATGCGGTACACTCCACGCGCCGACACCATAAATCGGGGCAGAACACCCACTCCGTGCCTTCGAGTTTACGGGGTTCGGAGACCGCAAGCCGCAAAGTCCCGCGGGGAGAATTTCCCGGTATGGCTGGAACCGGGACACGGGTCGACATGCACGTGAAGGCGTTGGACGAGCGCGTCGTCGAGCGCGCGAAAGCACGCGGCATCGACGCCCTCGTCTACGCCCCGCACTTCGTGCGGCTGCCCGACATCCGCGAGCGCGCCGAGCGGTTCTCCGACGACGACCTCCTCGTCGTCCCGGCGCGCGAAATCTTCACGGGGACGTGGCGGAACCGCGCACACGTCCTCGCGCTCGGCCTCAGCGAGCCGGTCCCGGACTTCGTGACACTCGACGGCGCGATGCGGGAGTTCGACCGGCAGGACGCCGCCGTCCTCGCCCCCCACCCGGAGTTCCTCACCGTGAGCCTCGACGAGCGCGACATCGACCGCTACACCGACCGCCTCGACGCCATCGAGACGTACAATCCGAAACACTGGCCGTCGCACAACCGCCGCGCTCGCGAACTCGCGGACGCCTACGACGTCCCGGCGTTCGCGTCCTCCTACGCCCACCTCGCGGGAACCGTGGGCGAGGTGTGGACGACGTTCGCGGCCGACATCGAGACGGAGGCCGACCTCGTCGACGCCCTCCACGCGGGCGCGGACCGCGCCGTCGACCACCGCTCCGGCCTCCGCCACACCATCCAGTGCCGCCTGGAGTTCGCGCATCTCGGCTGGGAGAACTCCTACGAGAAACTCGACCGCCTCCTCCTCTCCGGCATGGAACCCACACACCCCCGCCACATCGCCTACGAGGGGAGATTCGACGACGTCCGCGTCTACTGAGAGTTAGAGAAGGGAGACGGCCTGCGTGGCGTTCGTGACGTCGATACCGCTCGGGATGAGGGTCGGCACCCAGTAGAGCGCGGCGGCGAGCGCCGCGAGTTCGAGGACCGTGATGACGACGGTGGCGATGGTCGCGTACCCGCTGCTCGTCTTCACGCCGAACGGGAACGCGAACTCGCGGTCCCAGAGCGGGTAGAAGAGCGCGAGCCCGCGCTTGCTCCCGACCATGTCGAGGAGGAAGTGGCTGAGCGCGCCGACCCACACCCACTCCAGGTTCCCGAAGTAGACGACGTACCCGTAGAGCGCGGCGATGACGAAGACGTTGTGCAGGGTCTTGCGGTGTCTCCCGAACTCCGTGTCGATGTCGGGGAGCATCGTCCCGAGGACGACCGGGACGAAGACTTCGACGATGGTCGTGAGGGCTTTCAGGTCGCCGGCGGGGTGGAGGACGATGCCGAGGCCGACTGCGAGGAGAACGCCGTTCAGGATGTGGTCTTTCTTGTTCATAGCGCCTCGTGAAGCGTCGAGAGTGCCTGCCGCGCGATCTGTTCTTTCACTTCGACTCTGTTGCCGTCGAACTCGTGCCGGGAGACGGTCGTCCACGTGTCGTCGTCGCCCCAGTCGCCGCGATGCGCGAGGCCGATGTAGACGGTGCCGACTGGCTTCTCGGCCGTGCCGCCGGTCGGCCCGGCGATACCCGTCGTCGAGACGCCCCACGTCGTGTCGGCCGTATCGCGGACGGCCTGCGCCATCTGTCGCGCGACCGGCTCCGAGACCGCGCCGTGCTCGTCGAGGGCTTCGCGGGTGACGCCGGTGTCGAGTTTCGCGTCGTACGTGTAGGTGACGAGCGTGCGGTCGAAGTAGTCGGAGGACCCGGGGACGTCGGTGAGGAGCGACCCGACGAGGCCGCCCGTGCAGGACTCCGTGGTCGCGAGCGTCTCGCCGCGCTCGCGGAGGCGGTCGCCGACGCGCTCCTCTATCGGTGGGTCGGACGCGTACTCTCGCATGTCCCCGCGTAAACCCGGAGGCGATTTGAAGGTGTGGGCGGTCGTCCGCCGCGAGTCAGACACCCGTCAACGCGCGGACAACGGGATTTAGACCGTGTCGCGGTCGGTGTACGTGTAGCGGTTCGTGATTTTGCCGTCGTCGTCGAACTCGTGGAAGTCCGCGAACCCGAACTCGACGCGGTCGCCGCCCTGAACGCCCGAGAAGGTGCCGCGGACGGCGGCGGTGTCGCCGTCGACGACCACGGCGTGAACGGTGTGTTCGCCGTCCTCCAGCGGGCGGCCGTCCTCGTAGAACGCGCGGAACGCGTCCTGTCCCTGAATGGCGTCCCGGCCGGGTCGCTCGTAGGTCACGTCGTCGGCGAAGAGCGCGTAGAGGTCCTCGTAGGCCTCGGCGTCCACGTACTCGTAGTACCGTCGCACCGCGTCCTCGTAGTCCGTCATCGTGAGAGCGTGGCACGCCTCGGACCCTAAAGACTGCGGACGGCCGGGTCGGTTCCGCGCGCGAGTTCGGGCGAGTGTTTATCACTGAGAGCGCGGGGAGATAGAGTAGATGGTCGAAGCGTTCGCCGTCGCGTCGGGGAAGGGCGGCACCGGGAAGACGACGAGCGCGCTCTCGCTCGGGCTCGCGCTCAGCGACGACTACGACGTCACCGTCGTCGACGCCGACACCGGGATGGCGAACCTCCTCTTCCACGCCGGCCTCGGCGACGCCGACGTCACCCTCCACGACCTCCTGCTCTCGGACGCCGACGCGACGCTCGCGGACGCCACCTACGAACGCCACGGCGTGAACGTCGTCCCCTGCGGCACCGACCTGTCGGCGTTCCGCGCCGCCGACCCGACGCGGCTCAGGGAGGTCGTCGCCGACCTCGCCGCCGACACCGACGTCATCCTGCTCGACTCCCCGGCGACGCTCGCCTCCCGCGCCGCCGTCCTCCCCGTCGTCCTCGCCGACCGCGTCCTCCTCGTCGCCCAGCCGACCGTTCCCGCGGTCTCTGACGCGCTCAAGGTCCAGGAGTACGCGACCGCCTACGGTACGGGCGTCGCCGGCGTCCTCTTCAACAAGGCGCACGACGCGGACGGCGTCGAGCGCGTCTCCGAGCAGACGACGCGATACTTCGACGGCCCGCTCCTCGGCACGGTCCCCGACGACGACGCCGCGCGCGACGCGCGACGCGCCGGCACGCCGCTCCTCGCGCACGCCCCGGACAGCCCGGCCGCGCGCGCGTTTCGCGACGCCGCGAGCGCGCTCGACGTCCGGCCGCGCGACCCCGACCGCGTCGCCGACCGCTTCCGCCGCGCCGTCCTCCCCGACGACCCACGATGACGCTCGTCTTCTCCCGCGTCCTCGACGACCCCGGCGTCTGCCTCGACCGCGCGCTCGCCGACGCCTTCACCGGCGTCGCGGCCTTCGAGGCGCGCGCGGCGCTCGTCGGCGACGCGAGCGACACCTACGACCTCGCGTTCGAGGACGGCGTCCCCACCCGCGCCGCCGCCCGCGACGCCGACGCGGCCGGCCCGCCCGTGCTCTCCCGCCTCGCCGAGGCCGCGCCCTGCCGCGTCGAACTCCGCGCGGACGCGACGCGCTCGTTCCGGAGCGACGCCACCGTCGACCCCCCTGCGGTCGCGCGGGCGCTCGACCGCGACCGCCTCGTCGACCAGTACCCCGCCTCGCCCGAATCCGACCCGGAGACCGGACCGGATGCCGACGAGTCGAGCCCCGACCCCGACGCGGTGAACGTGGGCGAAACGGCCGCGGGAGCGGAGCCGGCCGAGAGCGTCGACGCGTTGGAGGCGTTTCTCGCCGACGAGGAGCGCGTCGACGCCCTCAGGGAGCGCGCCCGCGAGGAGGCCGTGGAGCGCGCGGACGAGTGGGGGTTCGAGGTCAGCGACGCCGAAGGACGAGAGTGAACGAGCTCGAGCCCTCCGTCGCGGCGGCGGAGACGTCGAACGCGGCGGCGACGACGTGCGTGCGGCCGCCGCGGTTCTGGAGGACGACGCCACGATCAGTTGAACAGTCGCCGAAGGCGCGGCCGCGCCCGCCCGGACAGTTCGCGGCCGCCCAGTCGCGCGCCGCAGAGGCGTTCCAGGTGACGGTGAAGACGGGGCCGCCGCCGGCGTCGGGCGGCGTGTCGAGGCCGCGAGAGCGGTCGGCGACGCCTGCGCGGAAGGCGGTGGCGGCGGCCGAGCGCTCCGCCCACGCGTACTCCGCGGGGAGACCCGGGGTCGCGCGGTCGACGGCGCGGTCGAGGACGTGGCGGGCGTCGCGGCCGGGGTCGGCGTGTCCGGTGGCGGCGTGGACGTCGCCGGCGTAGCCGAACTGGAGGTAGGCGGCGAGGACGGGGACGAAGGCGAGCGCGGCGACCGCGGCGGCCGCGAGGACGAGCTGGCCGCGCGAGGGGCGCGTCACGCGTACCACACTCGGAGGGTGACGCGGCCGTAGGGCGTCGGGCGGGAGGACGCGCCGAACGCGACGTTCGACGGCGGCGGGTAGCCGACGTCGCCGTAGGGCGTGCGGAGTTCGAAGAGGACGTTCCCGGGGAGGATGCGGGTGACGCGGCGTTCGAGCGCGGGGGCTTCGCGCTCGAACGCGGCCGGCGAGCGCGTGACTTCGGCGAGCCGGGTGGCGTCGCCGTGACGGGGTGCGTCGGCGGCGAGGACGGCGAGCGTGTCGCGGGCGTCCGCGTCGAGTTGGACGTGTTCGACGCCCTGGTCGGGGAGCGCGAGGAGGAAGCCGGAGACGACGGCGAAGACGAGGAGGACGCCGACGCCGGCTTCGACGAGCGGGAGGGAGAGCTGCCCTCTACGCGGCATCGACGGTCACCTCCAGCGTGGCTTTCCGCGCGGTGAACGGGTAGGCGGTGAGTACGACGCTCCCGGCCGGGAGCGGACCGCTCCCGACCGCTTCGACGGTCGCAGTCTCGTACTGAGAGACGCGAACGTGGTAGGTGCCGTCGAGGCCGGCGGGGTCGCGGAGGACGGTGCGGTTGTCGACGCGGAGTGCCGTCATCGTGCGTCCGGCGGGCGCGTCGACGGTGACGGTGAGATTTCGGGTGCGTCGCGGGAGCGTGACGCGGCGGCCGTCGCCGAGGCGAGGCTCGACCGTCGCGGGCTGCCGCGCGCCGAGGAGGACGGTCCGGCGCGCGGTGACGCCGCCCGCGGGCGTCCCGGCGGTGAGGAGCGGGTCGCCGTCGAGGACGAGGCGGACGCCCCAGTCGCGGGACGCGGGGACGGCGGCGTGGAGCGACGACACGGAGGCGTTCGCGACGCGAGCGGCGGAGAGGACGTGGTCGCGGAGGGCGAGCGGGGAGTCGGCGGCGACGAGGGCGTCGGCGAGCGCGACGGCGCGCCCGCGGTCGACGGGGTCGCGTTCGGCGTTCGCGTACGCGCCGTCGGCGATGGCGACGCCGGCGGTAACGGTCGCGGAGAGCACGAGGAGGGCGACGGCGAGCGCGACGAGGTTCGCTTGCGCTCTCACGCCGCCACCTCCGCGAGCCGGACGGAGATTCCGGCATCCGAGCCGGTGACGCGGACGCGTAAGCGGCGCGTGCTGTGCCACGTGCCGCGAATCGACGCGACGCGCTCAGGGAGGACGAGGGGGATAGTGACGCGCGCGCCGGTCGCGTCGAGGACGAGCCGGCGGTCGGTCACGCTGAGCGTGTAGGGGTCGCCGTGGATGCGCTCGGGGAGAGAGACGCGGCGGGTGACGGAGACGCGGCTCGCGGCGACCGGCACGGCGTCCTCGATGGCTGCGGCGGCGGTGCTGGCGGCGCGGTCGGCGACGGCGTCCGCGGCGGCGGCGCGATGCGTCGGAACGAACCCGCCGTAGAGCGCGGTGACGAGGAAGCCGACGAAGAGCACGACGAGCGACGCCTCCAGCGCCTTGCTGACGGCGGGCGTCGCGGCACGAGTATCAGTCACGCGAGCGTCACCCGCGTTCGGTGGACGACGAGGAAGCCGCGGCGCGTCCCGGGGAAGGTCGCGACGACGCTCGGCGTGCCGTCGCCGTCGAAGTCGCGCCGTTCGACGGTGGCGTTCAGCCCGCGGGCGTATCGCTCCCAGGGGCCCGGCGTCGCGGTCTCGACAGCGAGTGCGAACCGCCCGGAGCCGAGCGCTCGTCGGTCGTGCGTCACGTTCGCGCGCAGGCGCAGGGTGACGCCGCCGGACGCGCCGACGGACGGGCGCGTGGTGAGGACGGGGACGCCGAGTTCGACGGCGCGCGGGCCGACGGCGAGTCCGGGCGGACGCGCGAACGAAGCCGCACCCGGGGGGCCGGTGGTGACGCCGCCGGCGAGGGAGGCGACGCGGTGGGAGCCGGTCCGGTAGACGAGCGCGTTCGCGGGGAGCGCCGCGACGACGCTCCCGTTCCGGACGACGCGGACGGTGCGGTTCTCGGTCGTTATCGCGCCCTCGGAGAAGGCGACGCGGCCCGTGCGGACGCCGCGAGTCCGCGCGGGGTCGAGCGTGCCGGTGAAGGCGTCGGCGACGCGGTCGGCGTCCGCGGTCGCGGCATGCCCGTCGACGACCGTGCCGACGGTCGCGGTGAGTCCGCCGATGCCGAGGAGCGCGATGGCGAGCAGGAGCGTGACGCCGACGACGTGCGACTGCCCGCGTGCGCTCGACGTCATACGACGCCCACCCCGGCGAAGACGGCGAGCGCGGCGAGCGAGAGGAGGCCGGAGTGGAGGAGCGCCTCGAAGGGGCCGCGACTGGCGGTGCCGGCGAACCACCCGCAGGCCAGCATGGTCGCGAGCGTCACGACGTAGAAGCGGTAGCCGGCGCGCGCCGGGTCGACCGCCGCCGCGTCGAATCCGACCGCGCTCATCGACCCGCCGACGGCCGAGAGCTGGGCGAAACTGTCGAGGACTGTGGTGTCGACGGCGACGACGATGCCGACGACGAGGAGTGCGGTCGTCCAGCCGACCGCGACGTAGGCGAGGAGGGCGGCGCGGAGCGTCTGTTTCTCGTGGTGGAGGTGGCCGACTTCGGACTGGAGGGTCTCGAAGGCGGTTTCGGCGTCGCTCCCGGCGTCGAGCGCGCCGGAGAGGAGGCCGACAGTCTGTGTCGCGAGCGGCGTCCCCACCGATTCGACGAAGGCGTCGAGGGCGTCGGCGCGCTGGTCGCCCTCGTCCGTGCTGAGGCCGAGGCGGAAGGCGAGGTCGGCGACGTCGGGGGCGAGCGGGCCGAGCGACTCCTCGGCGGCGACGCGTTCGACGGCGCGCGGGAAGGGGCGGCCGAGGCCGACGTGGCCGGCGACGGCGTGCACGAAGTCGGTGAGTTCGCGGTCTTTCGCGTCGTCGAGGCGGGCGCGGCGGACGGCGACGAGACCGATAGGGATGGCGGCGGCGTCGTAGCCGAGGACGCCGGCGGTGACGAGGTCGTCGCCGCCGAGGGCGAGGCCGACGGCGACCGCGAGGCCGAACAGCCCGAAGACGGGGATGGCGTCGACGGGGTTAGAGAGCGCGTTCCGGAGGGTGTCGACGCCGGGCGAGCGGGCGTGGCGGACGCCGCCGTAGCCGGCGAGGCGGAAGGTGTCGACGAGCGCCGCGGCGGCGAGGCCGACGACGAGGACGAACCCGGCGCTCCCGTAGACGACGAGCGCGCGGAGCGTCACGCCCCCGAGCGGCGTCAGCACCTCTCGGCCGAGCCCGGGCGCGAGCACGCCGAGAGCGGTCACGACGACGACGAGGAGCGCGGGGAGGACGAGGAGAACGACGAAGAGTTCGGAGAGGAGTTCGAGGAAGCCCTCGGCCTGCCGGCGCGCGCGGTCCTGTCGGTTCGCGAGCATTCGGGCTTCGAGCCGGAGGTAGCCCTCGACGGCGTCGGAGCCCTGCGCGGCGTGCTCGCGGTACTGGAGGAGGAAGGGCGCGAGGAGGTCGCGGGAGGGCGTGACGCGCGCGGCGTCGCGGAGCGCGCCGGCGAGGCTCCCGGTCACCGCGGCGCGGTTGAGGACGTCGCGGAAGGCGGCGGCGGTGCCGCCGTAGGCGCTCGGGCGGTCGGCGACGGCGGCGAGGAGTTCGCGGCGGTCGGGTTCGCCGGACGCGAGGACGCGGAGGTAGCGGACGGCACCGGGGAGGGTGCGTTCGACGTCGACGCGGCGGGCGCGCGCCGCCCACCGGAGGTAGGCGCGGACGGCGGCGACCGTGCCCGCGCGGGCGGTGACGCCGACGAGGAGCGCGAGCGCGAACGCGCCGAGGAGACGTGGAACCCGAATTTCGGGGGCGGCGTCGGGGGCGACGCGCGCCGCGAGGGCGGCGAGGGCGTGCTCGGTCGCGGGCGGGAGGGAGAGCACGAGGAGGGTCGCGCCGGCGGCGGCGAGGAGGGCGGCGAGCCACGCGACCCCGTAGAGCCGGGCGACGAAGAGGTCGAAGCCGATAGTGGGGCCGGCGACGCGGTAGCGGCGGCGGTCGACGGCGTGGCGGTCGCGGTCGGCGTGACGGCTGAAGAGCGCGTACAGCCCGCGGTCGAGCGGGTTCGTGCTCACGCGTCCCCCAGGCCGGCGACGGTCGCGGCTTCGTCGGCGCGGATGTCGCCGAGGAACGCGAAGAGCGCGTCGGTGTCGCTCACGTCCGCGTCGACGAGGTAGCGGACGTAGTCGTGCTTCCGGTCGAACTCGCGTTCGACGGCCTCGGCGGGGCGGTCGGTGCGCGCGGCGAGCGTCTCGAAGAGAACGGGGTCGTCGGCGACCGCGAACCCGCCGTCGGCGGTGCGGGAGACGACGGTGTGGTAGGGGACGCGGTCGCCGTCCTTCTCGACGAAGCCGTCCGCGCGGTCGGCGTGGTCGTCGCCGAGGAGTTCGACGACGTCGCCGACGTAGCGCTCGCCGTCGACGAACCGCGGGAAGACGACGAGGTCGACCTCGCGGAGGAGGTAGGAGGGAAGGCCCTGTTCGACGACGCGGTTCACGAGCGATTCGATGTCACGGGCGTGGAGCGTGCCGAGGACGCCGTGGCCGGTGTTGAGGACTTCGCCGAACGTCTCGAAGCTCGCGGGCGTGTTGATCTCCGCGATGATTTCGACGTCGGGGTTGAGGTAGTTCGATTCGGTCATGAGGTCGGCCATGGTGACGCGCTTGTGCGGGTCCTCGTGGTCGCGCGTCGTGAGGGAGACGCCGGTCTCGTGGGGGAGGGCGACCTCGCGAGAGCCTTCGTCGATGCTGATGGGGCGGTCGCGCGGCGCGACGAACGGCATGTGCGCGTTCAGGAGCGTGGTCTTCCCGACGCCCGTGGGGCCGGAGAAGAGCACGACGCCGTGGTGTTCGTAGGCGAGCCAGAGCAGCGTCACGAGCTCCGTGGGGAGCGACCCGGCGTCGACGAGGTCGACGGGCGTGAGGGCGTCCGGGGCCTGCTTGCGGATGGAGACGTGCGGGCCGTCCTCGGAGATGACGGGGAGCGCGACCGCACAGCGGATGGTGACGGCGTCCGGCACCTCGCGGGGAGCGAGGTTGACTTTCGCGGAGGGCGAGGCGGCGGTGAGTTCGACGCCGTCGCTCGCGGCGAGCCCGCGGACGAGGGAGACGAACCCGGTTTCGGTGTCGAACGCGAGGTTCGTCGGGATGCGGCCGGACGCGCCGAGGCCGCGGCGCGGGACGACTTTCACGCGCTCGCCGACTCGGTTGGCTTCGACGTCTTCGAGGTGGGGGTCGCGGACGGGGATGGTGAGCGCGCCTTCGCCGACGAGGTCGCGGAGGACGTAGTAGACGAGGTCGTCGAGGCGGCCGGGCGCGTAGCGGTCGCCCGCGGGCGGGAGCGCGAGGTCGTAGGCGGCGAGGGCGCGGCGGGCGCGGTTCCGCGCGGCGTCCACCCACGCGCGGGTGTCGCCGGCGGTGAGGCGGCGGTCGAGGAAGCGCTCGGCGACCGCTCGAACGAATTCGGTTCGGTCCTCGACGACGCCGTCGACGTTCGCGTCACGGACGCGGGCTTTCGCGGCGTCGAGGAGGGCGTCGTCGCCGGGGAGTTTCGCGGGTTCCTGGACGGCGTATCGGACGTCGAAGGCGTCGCCGTCGAGGAGGTGGCGGCGGTAGACGACGACCGGGACGTCGAAGTCGCGGAACGGCACGGTGTACGAGGCGAGGCGTTCGGAGAGGAAGCGGTCGAGGTGTTCGGGGTCGTCGAGCGCGGTGTCGGCGGGGGCGAACGAGCGGGTGTGGACTTCGACGTCGCCGCCGGTGGTGGCGGCGACTTCGACGGCGTCGTCGAGCGCGTACGAGGTGAGTTCACCGAGGCACCGCCGGGCGCAGAGAACGGCGTAGGCGAGGCGGCGGCGGGCGTTCGCCGAGCCGTCGTGGAGGCGGTCGAGGACGCGGCGGTGTTTCTCGTCGAGCCCCGCGGCCGCGCGCTCGACCGTCCCCTCGCGGGTTCGGGGGCGTTCGGGCGCGACGCCCTCGAAGTAGGCGTCGACGCGGTCGAGCGCCGCGCGGTCCGGCGCGGTGAGCGCGGGTTCGCGGACGTCGTAGGTGAACCCGTCGGGGGTCTCCGCGATGGTGGCGACGACGCCCGGGTGGACGGCGTGCTGGTCGACGACGGCGGGCGCGTACCACGCCTCGGGGTCGTCCGGCGGCGTCGGCGGCGGCGCGCTCGCCGGCAGCGAGGATGACATGATAGCACAGAGTCACGCGCGATGTGATTTAAACTCTCGGCGGGAATCGACGCGGGAGTCGATGCGGGAACCTGCGGAGGCGAGCCGTACGGGGGATTTTTGCCCCGAGGCCACAGTCGTCCGGTGTGTACGACCGACGACCGAGACGACATCGAGAGGGGTGCGATGACTGACCGCGCGACGGTCGCCGAGCGCGCCGCGCGCGACGGGGCGGACGTGGCGCAGGCCGGGTTCCGCCGAGGCCTCGCTGTCGAGCGGAAGGACGGAAAGACGGACGTCGTCACGCAGGCGGACCGGGACGCCCAGGACGTCGTCCTCGACGCCATCCGCGCGCACTATCCGAGCGATCCGGTCGTCGGCGAGGAAGCCGACGAGCTGAAAGCGATTCCCGAGTTCGGGCCGGCGTGGGTCGTCGACCCCATCGACGGCACGAACAACTTCGTACGCGATATCCCGCTCTGGGCGACCGCCGTCGCCGCCGTCGAGGACATGGAGGCGCTCGCGGCCGCGGTCGTCCTCCCGGCGCTCGGCGACGTCTACCTCGCCGACGACGAGTCGGTGACGCTGAACGGCCGGCCCGCTTCCGTGAGCGACCGCACCGACCCGGAGACGTTCGCGGTCTGCCCGACAATCTGGTGGGATTTCGACCGCCGCGACGAGTACGCCCGCGCGTGCGAGAGCGTCGTCGAGCGCTTCGGCGACCTCCGGCGGTTCGGGAGCGCGCAGGCCGTCCTCGCGATGGTCGCCGCCGGCCAGCTCGACGCCGCCATCACGAACGTCCGCGCGAACCCCTGGGACTCCGTCGCCGGCGCGCACATGGTCGACGTCGCCGGCGGCACCGTCACCGACCTAACGGGAGAGCCCTGGCGGCCCGATTCGAGGGGCATCGTCGCCTCCAACGGTGAAGCCCACGACGTCGTCCTCGACGCCGCGCGAGACATCGACGGCTGACCGACAGCGGGGCGTTATTCCGGCGCGCGGTCGGCGTGCCCCGGGTAGTCGCGCTCGAAGCGCGCGTCGAGTTCGTCCCCGCCGAGTTCGACGACGACCGGGCGGCCGTGCGGGCAGCTCCAGGGGTTCTCGCAGCCGTCGAGTCGTTCGAGGAGCGCGGTGACGTCGCCTTCGGGGAGGCTCGTGTTCCCCTTTATCGCGGGTTTGCAGGCCATGTCGGCGAGGAGGGCGTCGGCGGCGTCGAGGACGTCGTCGCCGGCGGCTTCTTCGGTCGCGCCCGCGAGGACGTCGGCGACGAGGTCGGGGTCGAGGACGCTCCCGAAGACCGCGGGGACGGCCTCGACGACGGCGGTGCGGCCGTCGAGGTGCGCGTCGAACCCGAGGGCGTCGAGGTCCGAGAGGGCGTCTTCGAAGACGGCGGCTTCCGCGGCGGTGAGCGAGACGTCGACGGGCGCGACGAGGCGCTGGGAGTCCGGGCGCGCCGCGAGTCGCGCGCGGAGTTCCTCGTAGCGCACGCGCTCGTCCGCCGCGTGCTGGTCAATCAGAACGAGCCCGCGCTCGGTCTCCGCGACGACGTACGTCCCGTGCAGCTGTCCCAAGACTCGAAGGTTCGGTAGCGACTCGCGCTCCGGGACCCCCTCATTCTCACGCGCTCCGTCGTCGGCGAGTTTCGCGTTCCGTCCCGCCGGACGAACCCGCGCGGACGTCCCGGGCTCGACGTTCGCCGACGACGGCCGCGACTCCCTCGACGAACCCGACGACGCCGCAGACCGCGACGTCGCCGACGAGCCGGAAGGCCCCGACCGATCCGACGAGCCCGAGCGCTCAGCGGACGAGGCGTTCGAGGGCGAATCCCCCGCGGAGTACGCGGGCGTCGGCGACGACGGGGAACGAGACGGCGACGTGCTCCCCGCCGACTTCCCCGAAACAGTCGGGGGGTTCGCGCCGGCGTCAGCGTCCGCGCTGTCGGCGGTATCGGTGGTGGCGGCGGTGTCTGCGTCGTCGAAGTCGGTGGCGAGCGTGGCGTCCTCGGGCTGGGACTTCCCGCGCGGGGCGCGCGAGCGGACGATGCCTTCGTCGAGGAGGGCGTCCCTGACGGCGGTTTCGATGGCGTCCCTGACGGCGGATTCGTCGTCGAAGCGGACCTCCGTCTTCCGGGGGTGGACGTTCGCGTCCACGCGACTCGGATCGAGGGTGACGTCGAGGACGACAAACGGAAAACGGTCGCTGGCGAGCTGGCCGCCGTAGGCCTCGATGACGGGCTCGCGGAGGGCTCTATCGCTCACGTACCGGCCGTTGACGAAGGTGGCGAGGTATTCGCGCGTCGAGCGCGTCGTCTCCGGATGGCTGACGTAGCCCGTGATTCGGTCGACGGCGTCGGTTTCTGGCGTGGCGTCGACGCGCACCATCGCTTCGGCGACGTCGCGGCCGTAGACCGCGAGTATGGCCTCCAGAACGTCGCCGCGGCCGGGCGTCGAGAACGTCTCGCGGTCGTCGTGCGTCAGGCGGACGGCGACGCCGGGGTTCGCGAGCGCGTACCGGGAGACGATGCGGTTGACGCGCGCGAACTCCGTCGCGGGCGTCTTGAGGAACTCGCGGCGCGCGGGCGTGTTGTAGAAGAGGTCGCGGACCGCCACCGTCGTCCCGGGCGGGCGTCCAGCGGGCTCGACTTCGCCGACCGCGCCGCCCTCGATGGTGAGTTCCGCGCCCCGTCGCTCGCCCGCTCGCGGCGTCGTCGTGATGGTCGTCTTCGAGACCGCGCCGATGGTGTGCAGCGCCTCCCCGCGGAACCCGAGCGTCCCGATGCCCGACTCCAAATCCTCGGCGTCCCGGAGCTTCGACGTCGTGTGCTGCTCCACGGCGACTTCGAGGTCGCGCGCACGCATCCCCACGCCGTCGTCGCGAACCACGATTTCGTCCGTGCCGTCGCCCGCGACGCTCACCCGGACCTCGTCGGCGTCCGCGTCGAGGCTGTTCTCCACGAGCTCTTTCACGACCGAGGCGGGTCGCTCGACGACCTCGCCCGCCGCGATGCGGTCCACCGTCGCCGCGTCGAGCGCGCGAACCACGCCCGCGTCCTCGCTCGCGTCACCGCCCCCGGCTCCGTCGTCTCGCTCGTCCGCAGTCATAGCCAACGCCACGACGCCGACGCCCAAGAAACCCGGACTTCCGCCCGTCGTTTCAATCACTCCCGCGACGCCCCGAGAGTCGGGGCGTCTCGCTATCGGTCAGAAGTCCTCGGGTTCTGACGACGGACAGTGACACGGAGCGGTGTTGCGCGGGTGTTCTCCGCGCGGAGTCGTTCCTGTTCCCCGGCCTTCGGCTTCGAGTTCGCCGCGGACAGAAACAGTTATCCGTCGTCCAAATACCTAGTGGTATGACCCATGAATAAACCGATGGGGGCGTATCTGGTGACGCAGTCGAACCGCTCTCGCGGCCGGTCGACGCGAGAAATCGTGGACGCAGCCATCGACGGCGGCGTGGACGTCGTGCAACTCCGCGAGAAGCACGCGACGGCCCGCGAGCGGTACGCGCTCGCCCGGGACATCCGCAAGCGAACGTGGGACGCGGACGTGACATTCGTCGTGAACGACCGCGTCGACACCGCGGTCGCGGTGGGTGCCGACGGCGTCCACCTCGGCGACGACGACCTCCCCGTCGGCGTCGCGCGCGACATCCTCGGCCCCGACGCCCTCGTGGGGCGCTCCGTCTCGACCGTCGAGGGCGCGCGCGCCGCAGTAGACGCGGGCGCGGACTACCTCGGCGTCGGCGCGGTCTTCGAGACGTCCTCGAAGGAGACCGCCGAGGAGGAGACCGAAATCGGCCTGGAGACCGTGGAATCGGTCGCGAACGCCGTCGACGTTCCCGTCGTCGCGATCGGCGGTATCACGCCGGAGAACGCCGAGGACGTGGTGGCTGCGGGCGCGGACGGCGTCGCGGTCGTCTCCGCGATAACCGCCGCGGACGACCCGGCAGCCGCGACGCGTGAACTCGCGGCCGCCGTCGAGAGAGGTGGGGGCCGATGAGCGCGCCCGACGCGGCGTTCGACCTCGACACCGCCGTGGGTGCCGTCGGCGAGGCGTCGCCGCTGGTGAACGCGCTCACCAACGACGTCACGGTGAACGACGTGGCGAACGTCGCGCTCCACTGGGGCGGCCTCCCCGTGATGTCCGACGACGAGCGCGAGGTCGCCGAGATGGTCGCGAGCGCGGACGCCTGCCTCCTCAACATGGGGACGGTGAGCGAACGCGGCGAGGCCGCGATGCTGGCCGCGGGCGAAGCCGCGGCCGAACACGGCGTCCCGGTCGTCGTCGACCCCGTAGGCGTCGGCGCGACCGCGACCAGAAATCGAGTCGCCGAACGCCTCGTCACCGAACTCGACGTCGCGATCGTCAAGGGGAACTACGGCGAGGTGTCGGCGCTCGTCGGTGCGGACGCGGACGTCCGGGGGGTGGAGTCGGTCGGCGAATACGCCGATATCGCGGAGACCGCGGTGGCGTGCGCGCGGCGGACGGAGAGCGTCGTCGTCGCGTCCGGCGAGGTCGACGTCGTCGCCACCGCTGACGGAGCCGTCGAGGTGCGCGCCGGCGACCCGATGATGGCCCGCGTGGTCGGGACGGGCTGTATGCTCGGCATGACGCTCGCGACGTTCGCGGGCGCGCTCGACGCCCCCGAGCGGGCCGCACTCGCCGGAACGCTCGCGTTCGGTCTCGCCGGGGAAGCCGCCGCGAACGGCGCGTTCGGCGGTTTCGACGGCCCGGCGAGCTACCGGACGTGCTTCATGGACGCCGTCGCCGGCCTGGACGACCGCTCTCTCGACGCGCCGGCCGACCGAGTGGAACGCATCGCCGGAGGTGACGGCGAATGAACGTCGTCGTCACCGGCGGCACGGGAGCCATCGGTCGCGCCGTCGTCGAATCCGTCGCGGACGAACCGGCGGTGTTCTCCTATCAGACGCGGGAAGACGCGGCGGCCGAACTCGCCGCGAAGACGACGGGAGAGAGCGCGCCGACGACCGCGCATCCGCTCGACGTGACGGACACGGAGAGCGTCGAAGCGTTCGTCGACGCGGCGGCCGACGACCTCGGGAGCGTCGACGCGGTCGTTCACACCGTCGGAACGGTCGACCCCGCGCCGCCGGACGCCCTCGACGACGAGCGGTGGGAACGCGTCCTCGACACGAACCTCACGGGCGCGTTCCGCGTCGCCCGCGCGACCCTCCCCGCGCTCCGGGCGTCGGGCGGGTCGCTCGTCTTCCTCTCGAGCATCGGTGGAACGGCGGGAACGGTCGATCCGGCCTACGCGGCGAGCAAGGCCGGTCTTCACGGTCTCGTCCGGTCGCTCGCGCGCGAAGCCGGCCCGGACGGCGTCCGCGTGAACGCCGTCGTCCCCGGTCCCGTCGACTCCCCGATGAACGACGACATCGTCGACTACCTCGGCGAGCGGGAGTTCCACGGGCACGAGAACGTCGACACGCACCTTCCGACGTACGCCTGCGAGCCCGCTGCGGTCGCCGACGCCGTCACCTACCTCGTCGACGGTGACTACGTCCACGGCGAACTCCTGAACGTCAACGGGGGGATGCAGTTCCGATGACCGCGGCGACACCCCCGTACGCCCTCACGGTCGCGACGAGCGACTCCGGCGGCGGCGCGGGGATACAGGCTGACCTGAAGACGATGACGCGGCTCGGCGCGTACGGCGGGTCCGTCGTCGTCGCCGCGACCGCACAGAACACGCGCAGCGTCACGGAGACGCACGTCCTCCCGACGGACGCGATACGCGCGCAGTTCGACGCCGTCGCCGACGACTTCGACGTCCGCGCCGTCAAAGTCGGGATGCTCGCGGCCGAACCGGCCGTCGACGCGGTCGCGGACTGCCTCGCCGCGTTCGACTGCCCGGTCGTCCTCGACCCCGTGCTCGTCTCCACCGCCGGCGACGTCCTCCTCGACCCCGACGCCATCGACGCCTACGACCGGCTCTTCGACCGGTCGACGGTCGTCACGCCGAACGCCGACGAGGCCGAGACGCTCACCGGCCACCGGCCGACCGACCCGTCCGGCCGGGACGCCGCCGCGGGCTGGTTCCTCGACGCCGGCGCGGACGCCGTCCTCCTCAAGGGCGGACACGTCGACCGCGGCGACGGGACCGTTCGCGACTATCTCGTCACGGACGACGGAACGCACGCCTTCGCTCACGACCACCTCGACGCCGTGCCGACGCACGGCTCGGGCTGTACGCTCTCCAGCGCCATCGCGGCCCGTCTCGCGCACGGCGACGCGCTCCCCGCGGCGGTCGAACGCGCGACCGACTTCACGCACGCCACGCTCCGCGACGCGGCCGACGTCGGCGCGAACGGGAGCGTCAACCACCTCGCGAGCGAGCGTTAGTCGTCGAGTTCGTCCTGCCACTCCGCGACCTTCCGGAGGAGGTCGAGCGGCGTGGTGTCGTTCACGTCGACGCTGCGGAGGTCGTCGAGAACCTCTCGGGTGGTCTCGTCGAGTTCGGGTTCGGGTTCGGATTCCTCGCCGGATTCCCGCTCGATGTCGCCGCTCTCGAGGTCGAAGACCGCCTGCACGGGTTCGCTCTCCGTGCGGTCGCTCTTCGCTTCGACGGCGTGTTCGGCGCGGAGGTCGTCGAGGACGCGTTCGGCGCGGTCGACGACCGGAGACGGGACGCCGGCGAGGTCGGCGACGTGGACGCCGTAGGAGCGGTCGGCCGCGCCGTCGGCGACCGCGTGCAGGAAGGTGACGTCGTCGCCGGAGTCGTCCGCCTGCACGTGGACGTTTTCGACGCCGGAGAGGTGGTCGGCGAGCGCGGTGAGTTCGTGGTAGTGCGTGGCGAAGAGCGTCTTCGCGCGCACCTCGTTGTGGAGGTACTCCGTGGCGGCCCACGCGATGCTGATGCCGTCGTAGGTCGCGGTGCCGCGCCCGACCTCGTCGAGGACGACGAGCGAATCCTCCGTCGCGGCGTGGAGGATGCGGGAGAGCTCCTGCATCTCCACCATGAACGTCGAGCGGCCGCCCGCGAGCTCGTCGAGCGCGCCGACGCGCGTGTAGATACCGTCGACGGGCGCGAGCGACGCCGACGCGGCCGGGACGAAACTCCCCGCCTGCGCGAGCAGCGCGATGAGCGCGTTCTGCCGCATATAAGTCGACTTCCCGCTCATGTTCGGCCCCGTGACGACGAGGAACCGCCGGTCCTCGCACAGTGCGGCGTCGTTCGGCACGAACTCGACGGTCTGCTCGACGACGGGGTGGCGGCCCGCCTCCACCTCGAACCCCTCACTCACGAGGTCGGGGCGCGTCCACCGGTTCGCCGTCGCGTGCTCCGCGAGACTCGCGAGCGTGTCGAGTTCCGCTACCGCTCGCCCCGCGTCCTGTAAGACCGCCGCTCGCTCGGCGACGCGCTCGCGCAGTTCCTCGAAGGCCGCTCGCTCGCGCTCCGCGCGCTCCGTCTCCACGTCGAAGAGCGCGCGCTCTTTCTCCTCGAGTTCCTCGGTGACGAATCGCGTCGAGTTCGTCAGCGACTTGATCTCCGTGTACTCGTCGGGGACGCGGTCGACCTGCGAGTTCCCGACCTGGATGTAGTAGCCGTCGGTCCGGTTCCGGTCGACCGTGAGCCGCGTGAGCTCCGTCTCCGCCTTCACGCGGTCGGCGAGCGAGTCGAACCACGCCTGCAGCTCGTCGTGCTCGGCGGCCAGTCGGTCGAGTTCCTCGTCGTAGCCGTCGCGGATGATGCCGGTCTCGCCGAGCGCGCTGGGGTCGTCGCGGAGCGCGTCGGTGAGCAGGTCGCGGAGAGCGGCGGCCGCGTCCGCGTCCACGCGGTCGAAGACGCGCGAGAGCGGGGACTCTGCGAGCGCGGGCGTCGACTCGACGCGCTCGCGGAGGTCGGGGAGGCGCGCGAGCGTCTCCCGCCCGCGGACGAGGCTGCTCGGGTCCGCGCTCCCGCTCACCGTCCGAGACGCGAGGCGTTCGAGGTCCGCCGCGCCGTCGAGCCCCTCGCGGAGCGCGTCCCGCGAGAGCGCGTCGTCGACGAGCGCGCCCACCGACTCGTGGCGGCGTTCGAGCTCCCGGGCGTCCCGGCTCGGCCGCGTCAGCCACGCTTCGAGCGTCCGCGCGCCCATGCTCGTCACCGTGTGGTCGAGCGTTTCGAGGAGCGTGCCGTCGGCGTCGCCGTGCATCGTCTCCGTCAGCTCGAGGTTCCGGCGCGTCGTCGCGTCCAGCGCCACGTGGTCGTCGGGGCGATACGGCTGGATGCGCGAGAAGGACGCGAGCACGCCGACGCCCGTGTCGGCGACGTACGCGAGGACCGCGCCCGCCGCCTGCACGCCCGGCCCGGACTGGTCGACGCCCACCGCTTCGAGCGCGCCCTCGCCGAACTGCTCGCGGACGCGATGGCGCGTCCGCCCCGCCGCGAACGACTCGCGCTCCGGGAGCGAAACCGTCTCAGTGACGTCCTCGCGGAGCGCGCGCGCGAACGACTCGTCCTCCCGCACGCTCGGCCCCGGCAGGACCTCGGCCGGGTCGAATCGCCCGAGCTCAGCGAGCGCGCGCTCGCGGCCCTCGACGGTCGTCACGTGGAACTGCCCCGTCGTCACGTCCGCGAACGCCAGCCCGAACGACGACCCGTCCCGCACGACCGCCGCGAGATACCGCGCGTTCGCGTCCGTCGTCTCCAGTAACGTGCCGGGCGTCACCGTCCGCACGATTTCGCGCGTCGTGTCGTCGCTACTCCGCTGGTCCGCCACCGCCACCGAATAGCCGCGCTCGACCAGCATCTTCAGGTAGGGCGTGAGCTCCGCGAGCGGCACGCCCGCCATCGGATAGCTCGACCCGTGACTCGACTTCTCCGACACCTGCAAGTCCAACTCCGACGCCACCAGCCGCGCGTCCTCCGCGAAGAACTCGTAGAAATCCCCCACCTGCATCGCCAGCACGTCCGCGTCCGACGACTCCTTCAACGCGAGGAACTCCTCGACGATGCTCGTCACCGAGCGCCCTCCACGTGTTCGTTCATACTCTCTAGAGTGGCTACCGCCGAGTAAGAACGCTACGCTCGCAGACGAACCCCCAACCCCTCTTTAAGTGGTTCCCGCGATAAGGAGTAGATACGAAGCGGCGTCGGGCGCGTGCTTCTGCGCTCGACAGGTCACGTCGAAGAGCGACGGCGTCGTCTTACTCCTCGCCTTCGTCGCTCTCGTCGTCCGTCTCGTTCCCGTCGTCTCCGTCGTGCTCCTCGTTCTCGCCGTCGAATTCGACGGCGTCGTCGGCGTCCACCCACTCCTCATCGTCGTCGTTCTCGTTCCAGTCGCTGGCGGGGAGGTTCGGGTCGCGGTAGGGGTTGCGGCCGAAGACGGCGTCCTCCAGTCCCTGCTCCTCGATTGCGTCGCGGAGGATGCGGCGGAGGCGGTTGAGATGGGTGATGTCGAGGTCGACGTCCTCGGCGAGTTCCTCGAACGCCGGGTCGTCGGTGATGGAGGTGAAGGTCTCGTAGAGCGCCGTCATGCGCTCGGGGTCGAGGGTGGCGAGCCACTCCCGGTCGTGGAGGCCGAGGTAGCGTTCGCGCTCGTCGTCGACGACGTGACGGATCGTGACGAGCGCGACCTTCTCCACGGCGCGCTGGCTGCCGAAGGGCGTCAGGTCGAGGTCGGCCATGACGCCGATGGCGCGGTCGCGCTGCCACGGCGTGAGGTCGAGGTGGTTCGCGAGCGCGTGCGTGATGCGAATCTTCTCCAGTCGGTGGGTGCGGGCGCTGTGTCCCTGCGTCGCGGGATGGCGTTCGGCGTGAAGGCGGCGGACGTTCTCCGAGACGTCCGCGGTCGGCGAGGACGCGCGACCGATCTGGGTGGCGGCGGGCGTCACCTGCCCCCAGCGGCCGGTGACCGTGTCGCGCTGGAGGTCCGCGCGGGACACGGCACCGTCGCCCGGCCGCGTGCTGAACGCGGCGTCGCCATCGGCCTCGGCGGCGAGTCGCTCCATAGAGAGTGAGAACGAGTCGAGACGGATAAACCCACGACTCCGTCCCCGACTTTCGGGTGTCGCTCGCTACGCCCCGACGTTCAAGCATCGGGAGTACGAACTCCGGGTGATGACCGACGCGGAACGCGGCTGGGAGGACGTGACCGCCGAGCGAGCGCGGGAGAGCGAGCGCCGCTACCGCCTCGACGTGACCGACGCGTTCAGCGTGACGCTCACCGTCTCGAAATCATCGCGCGCCGACGGCTACCCCTACCAGCTCGTCCTCGCCACCGTCTACGAAGACGACGGCCGCCACGTCTCCGACCACCCCGTCGCGGCCTACGCGGACCCGGACGCCGCCCGCGATGCCCTCCGCGCGCTGAAAGGCGTCGTCAGCGACGTGGTCGCCGAGCGCGACGACCTCCCGAACCCCGACGACCGCTTCGCCCACGACGCCATCCCGCGCTTCCTCGACACCGACGCGGACGCGGAAGCCGGCGACTGCCGGCCGCTCTACGACCGGACGCTCCACGGCTGACCCCAGGCGGCCGGCGACCGCGGGGTGTCGGGAATCCCACAACTGTTTTCCTCGTCCGGGCGAACCATCGGCCGTGAAACCGAACGCGCGGGCCGTCGCCGTCGCGGTCGTCTGCGTCGTCGCCATCGGCCTCGCCGCCGCGACCCTCCCGAACCCCGACACGCTCGCGGGGAGCGGCGCGGGCGTCGGCGGCGGGTCCGGCGGCGGCATCGGGAACGGGAGCGCCACCGGCGCGGGTGACGCCGGCGGACCCCCCGTCGTCGGGTCGTTCTCCGGGTCGATGCAGTCGCTCGCCGTCTGTTACCCCGTGCTGACGACGCCCGGATTCCTCCTCGGCGCGCTCGCCGTCGTCGCCCTCGTCCTCTTCGTCGTCGCCCGGCGGACCGACGCGCTCGTCGCCGGCGTCCTCCTCCTCGTCTTCTCCGTGCCGAGCGTGCTCCTCTACTCCTTCCTCACCGCCTGTACCTTCGAGCCGAGCAGCAAGCAGGAACCCGCGCAAGCCCCGCCGCCCGGCATCAATCTCACCGGTGGCGGCGGCGGAGGCGGGGGCGGCGCGGACGCCGCCGTGCAGGCGACGCTCTCGACGCCCGTCCTCGTCGCGCTCGCGCTCGTCGTCGTCGGCGCGGTCGTCTTCGTCCTCCGCAACGCGACCGGCGACGACACAGAACCCGAAGCCCTCGCCGACGCGCCCGAATCCGAAAACGACCTTCATGCCGTTGGGCGCGCCGCCGGCGACGCCGCCGACCGCATCGAATCCGGCACCAACGTCGACAACGAAGTCTACCGCGCGTGGCGCGAACTCACCGACCGCCTCGACGTCGACGACCCGGCGACCACGACGGCCGCCGAGTTCGCCGACGCCGCCCGCGACGCCGGCATGCGAAGCGAGGACGTGACCGCGCTCACCGACGTCTTCCGCGAGGTCCGCTACGGCGGCGCGAACCCCGAAGCCGACGACCGCGAGGCGCGCGCCGTCGACGCCCTCCGCGCCATCGAAGCCGAATACGCCGAAGCATCACGAGACGCAGACAGTCCGCGAGACGCGGAGAACGAGGTCGATTCCTGATGGCGCGACGGGTCACGCTCGCCGTCGGCGTGCTGGTCGTCGCCGTCGGCGTCGCCGGGACGCTCGCCCCCGCCGTCGTCGCCGGCGTCCCGCTCTCTGCGTCCTTCATTGTCGCCGTCGGCGTTTTCGCCGCACTCGCCGCGCTCCGCGCCGGCTCCCGCCGCCGAAAAATCGAGGTCGACTACGCCGACCTCCCCGGCGACGGCCCCGCTCCCGAGGCCGCGCGGCCGCCGCGAGCGCTCGGCGAGGACGTCGTCGAGGACCTCGAAACCGTCTCGCACCCGCGGCGGCGCGCACAGCGCGACCAACTCCGAACGCGACTCCGCGAGGACGCCGTCGCCGCGCTCGTCGCCCGCGGCAACAGTCGTGAGGACGCGCGAGCGGCCGTCGACTCGGGCGCGTGGACGGACGACACGCTCGCCGCCGCGTTCTTCGACGCGAATACCTCTGTGCCGCTCGCTACCTCGCTCCGGCTCTCCCTCCGCGGCGCGACGTTCGAGACGCAGGTCGCGCACGTCGCCGCCGAACTCGACCGGCTCACGGAGGTGTCGGCGTGAAGCGCCCGACGAACCGCTGGGCGGGCGTCGGCGTCGTCATCTTCGCCGGCGTCGCCGTCGCCGCCGTCACGCGCTCCCCGGGCGCGCTCGTCGCCGCCGCCGTCGGCGTCCTCGCCGCCGGCTACGCGAACGCCACCACCGCCCCGTCCCCCGCCCTCGCCGTCTCTCGTGACGTTTCTCCAGAGAACCCGGACCCCGGCGACGACGTCACCGTGCGCGTCACCGTCGAGAACGAGGGCGGGTTCCTCCCCGATCTCCGCGTCGTCGACGGCGTCCCCGACGCCCTCCGCGTCACCGACGGGTCGCCGCGGCACGCCACCGCGCTCCGCGCCGGCGCGACCGCCACCTTCACCTACACTGTGGAGGCGACCCGCGGCCGCCACGAGTGGGCACCGCTCGACGGCCTCGCGCGCGACGCCGCCGGCTCCACGGAAACCCGCACCGAAGCGAACGCCGAGACGCGCATCGAGTGCGTGCCGCCGCTCACCGGCCTCGACGCCTTCCCCCTCCACGACACCGCCGCCGGGCGCGTCGGCCGGCTCGCCACCGATACCGGCGGGAGCGGCACCGAGTTCTACGCCGTCCGCGACTACCGCGCCGGCGACCCGATGAACCGCGTCGACTGGCGGCGACTCGCCCGCTCCGGCGACCTCGCCACCGTCGAATTCCGCGAGGAGCGCGCCGCCGACGTCCTCGTCGTCGTCGACACCCGCGACGACGCCTACGTCGCCGACCCCGACGCCGCGACCGCCGTGGAGCGCTGCGTCGAAGCCGCCGGCGGCGTTCTTGCAGTTCGCCTCGACGCCGGCGACCGCGTCGGCCTCGCCAGCCTCGGCCCCCGATTCACTTACCACGCGCCCAACACCGGCCGCGACCACCGCGCCCGCCTTCGCGAGGCGCTCGCCACCGACGACGGCTTCGCCCCGGAACCCGGCGACGAGCGGACGGTCGTCTACCGCATCGCCGCACAGCTCCGCAAACGCGTCAAATCGGGGACACAGGTCGTCTTCTGCTCGCCGCTCGCCGACGACAGCGCCGCCGAGTTCGTCCGCCGACTCGCCGCCGCCGGCCACCCCGTCACCGTCGTCTCCCCCGAACCAGCCCCCGACGGCGACGCCGACTCGCGGACGCGAGCGGCCGCCGGAATCGCCGCCGCCGAACGCCGCCTCCGCCTCGGCGACCTCCGAAGCGCCGGCGTTCGCGTCGTCGACTGGCCCGGCGGCGTCCCGCTCCCCGTCGCCGTCGCACGCGCGAAGCGGGGGTGGCGCTCGTGAGCGACTTCGACGACCGGCCCGCCCGCCTCAGCGCCCGCCTCGCCGTCGGCGTCGCGCTCACCGCCGCGCCCGTCCTCGCCGTCGTCGCCCTCCCCGCGGCCGGCGTCGCGCTCGCCGGCGCGCTCCTCCTCGCCACCGGGGCGTTCCGCGGGCGCGTCGCCGCCGTCACCGCCGGCACCGCGCTCGGCCTCCTCGGCGTCTTCGTCGCCGCCGCCGTCGCCGACCCCACCGGCGCAGTCCTCCCCGTCGTCTTCGCCGCCGCCGCCCTCGCCGTCGCCTGGGACCTCGGCGAATACGCCATCGTTCTCGGTCGACACGTCGGCCGCGACGCCCGCACCCGGAACGCCGAACTCACCCACGCCACCCTCTCCGCCCTCGTCTTCGGCGGCGGCGCACTCGCCGCGCTCGCCGTCTACCAGACCGCCGCCGACGGCCGCCCCGTCACCGCCCTCGTCGCCCTCCTCGCCGGCGTCCTCATCCTCGTCCGCGCACTCCGCTGAGAAGCAGTTGACCACGACACCGCGCCGGACCTCCTCGCCGCGACGTCGCTTATTCGACCGTGCCCTGCACCCGGAAGTGGTCCTCGAAAATCTGAACCCGCATCTGAATCATCTCGACGGGGTTCCAGTCCTCCGAGAACTCACGCCCGTTCGTCTCGAGCTGAACGACGAGTTGCTCGCCCTCGACGGTGAATCGTGAGTCAGTCGTCGGATTCAACTCTATCGTCGTATCCAGCTTTTCGGCTCCGTCCCGAGACGAGACGCGGACATCGACAGCGCGTATCGAGTTGGACTGATTGGAGACGATGAGCGTTCCCTCCGGCGGGGATTGGGAGACACAGCCAGCAATTGAGGCAATCGTGAGTGACGAGAGCCCCAGGAACGCTCGACGGTTCACGAGTCGAGTGCGGGCACGGGGATGTCGTCGACGACCGCCTCGACGACAGCGGTCTTCTCGACGTCGCGCACGGCCGCGTCGGGGGTGAGGACGAGGCGGTGGGCGAGCGTCGGGCGAGCGAGGCGTTTCACGTCCTCGGGCGCGACGAACTCGCGGCCGTGGACGACGGCGCGCGCTCTCGCGACTTCGAGGAGGCGCTGCGTCCCGCGCGGACTCACGCCGACCTCGACGCGGTGGTCCTCGCGCGTCGCCCGCGCCACGTCCCGAATATACCGGAGGACGTCGTCGTCCACGCGCACGTCCTCCGGGACTTCGCGGAGCGCGCGGACTTCCTCGACGTCCGTCACCGGTTCGACGCTCGGACTCCGCGTGCGCCGGCCCGCGCGCCGCTGGAGGAGTTCGAGTTCGCCGTCCGCGTCCGGATACCCGATGGCGGACTTCACCGCGAACCGGTCCAACTGGGCCTCCGGCAGACTGAACGTCCCTTCCTGTTCCACCGGGTTCTGCGTCGCCACCACGAAGAACGGGTCCGGCAGCTCGTAGGTGTCGCCGTTCACCGTCACTTGCTCTTCCTCCATCGCCTCCAGCAAGGCGGCCTGCGTCTTCGGCGGCGCGCGATTAATCTCGTCCGCGAGCACGACGTTCCCGAAGATCGGCCCCCGACGGAACTCGAACTCGCCCGAGGACTCGTCGAAGACGTGCGACCCCGTCACGTCGCTCGGCAGTAAGTCCGGCGTGAACTGGACGCGGGAGAACTCCAACCCCAGCGCCGTCGTCACCGAGCGCGCCGTCAGCGTCTTCCCCGTCCCCGGCACGTCCTCCAAGAGCACGTGCCCGCGCGCCAACAGCCCCTCGACGACGACCTCGAGGAACTCACGCTCCGCGACGACCGCCGTCTCGACGGCGTCCAGTACAGCACCACACCGCTCCCTCGCGCCCGAGACATCCATGTCAATACGCAGAAAAGCAGGCGGGAAGGCCGTTTCGGTCCCACCGAATCGAAACGGCTAAACGAGAAACGAAGCAAAGAGAGAGTGAGCCGAGGTAGCCTAGCCTGGCCAAGGCGGTAGATTCGAAATCTACTGTCCTTCCGGACTCAGGGGTTCAAATCCCCTCCTCGGCGTCTTCTACTACGACGAACGAAACGCCGAGCGACGCGTGTCGTGTCGCGTCCTGCTCACCCGTCGTCAGTCCTCTTCGAGGCGAACAGTGTCACCGACGTCGACGTCATCGGCTGCGCCGGCGGGGAGTTCGTAGACGGCGTCGGCGCGGAAGGCGGTGTGACCGGTCCAGGCGGGGAGTCGCTTTTTGCCTCGAACCTCGTCGTCGACGGTCCAGACGGCGTCGACGGCGAAGGGGACGAAGAGCATGTGGAGGGCGTCGCGTTTCACGCGGCCGAAGGGGAAGGCGAGGGCGTAGTCGTCGGGAATGGCGCGGCGGAAGGTGAGGCCGCGGGCGCGGGCGAAGAAGGAGTCGGCGACCTCGACGTCGGCGGCGAGGACGCGGGCGTCGCCGTCGGCGGGGTCGTGGACGAGTCGCATTGCGGGGAGCGACGGCGTGAGCGGGTAAAAGCCTCGCGTCGGGTTCGGGGCGGGATTCGGAGAGGGAAACCCCTAACCGGGGTGGCGTCGAACCTCGGGCAATGGCGCAGTGTGACGTCTGCGGGAAAGAGGAGGGGATGCCGTATCGGTGTCGCCTCTGCGGGGGGACGTACTGTAGCGAGCACCGCCTCCCGGAGAACCACGGCTGTCCGGGGCTGGAGGAGTGGAACGACCCCTCCGGCGTCTTCGGCGGGGACACCGGGATGGACGAGTCCGCGCCGGGGCAGTCGTCGGGCGTCGTCTCCCGCGTGACGGGGCCGGGCGGGCCGTTGAGCTACGTCCGCGGGAACGTCGCCTACGTGATGCTCGGGTTGATGTGGGTGACGTTCATCGTGCAGTACGCGGTGTTCCCGGTCGCGCTCGGGATTCAGCCACTGTCGGGGCCGTGGATTAACACGTTCACGGTGAACACGTTCAATCCGTTCTACGTGTGGACGTGGGTGACGTCCATCTTCGCGCACGGCGGGTTCTCGCACATCCTCTTCAACAGCATCGCGTTGTACTTCTTCGGGCCGTACGTGGAGCGCCGCGTCGGCTCGAAGGCGTTCTTCGCGTTCTTCATGGTCGCCGGCGTCCTCGCGGGCGTCGGCCAGCTCGCGGTGGCGCTCGCGCTCGGCGAGACGACGGTGGCGCTCGGCGCGAGCGGCGCGATCATGGGCATCATGGGCATCATTACCGTTCTGAATCCGGACATGCGGGTGCTCCTCTACTTCTTCATCCCGGTACCCATCTGGCTGCTCACGGCGGGCTACGCGGTCATCTCCGTGCTCGGCATCGCCGGGCTCGGCGGCGTGTTGACGGCGGGCGTGGCGAACGCCGCGCACCTCGCCGGCCTCGTCGTCGGCCTGCTCTACGGGAAGTACCTCAAGGACCAGGGGACGCGCGTGCGAGACGAACTCCGATTCGGTGGCGGCGGGGGTCGCCGGCGCTACTGATGGAGGTCGTCCACCCCGAGTACGTTCCGGACCCCGCGCTCTCCCGCGAGGAGATGGAGGCGCTCCAGCGCGACCTCGCCGCCGACGCCGTCTTCTCCGACGACCTCGACGTCGACCCCGCGGAGATTGCGCTCGACGAGCCGCCGACGGAGAACGCGACGCTCGGCGGCGACGCGGACGCGCCCGTCGTCGTCGGCATCGACCAGGCGTTCACCGACGACGAGGCGGTGAGCGCCGCCGTCGCGATACGGGACGGGAGCGTCGTCGAGACCGTCGAGGGGCGCGCGCCGCTCGACATCCCCTACATTCCCGGGTTGCTCGCGTTCCGCGAGGGCGGCTGCATCCTCGACGCCCTCCGGCGACTGGACGTCGACCCCGACTTACTCGTGCTCGACGGGAGCGGCCGCATCCACTTCCGCGAGGCCGGTATCGCGACGCACATCGGCGTCGCCGTCGACACGCCGAGCGTCGGCGTCGCGAAGAACCTCCTCTGCGGCACGCCCCGAACGCCCCTCGACGAAGGGCCGTTCCCAGAGGGAACGAAAATCCCCATCGAGGCCGACGACTCGATGACGACGCCCGATGGAACGGTCGTCGGCCACGCCCTCCAGTCCCGGCAGTACCCGAACCCGGAGAGACGCCACGTGAACCCGCTCGTCGTGAGCCCCGGCCACCGCGTCTCCGCCGAGACGACCGTCGGCGTCGTGGACGCGCTCTGCGCCGGCTACAAGCTCCCCGAACCCACGCGACTCGCCGACGCCGCCGCCGACGACCTGAAGAGCCGGTAAACCGGGAACCGGGCGGTGTTTGGGGGCTCGCTCGGGGACGGAATCGCTGGATGACGCGCGGGATGTCTTGAAAGTATTAACTCCCCACCTGTCGATAGCTCGGGTATGACCGAGGAGACGGTTCTCATCACGGGGTGTTCGTCCGGTATCGGACGAGCGACGGCCGAGGCGTTTCTCGACGAGGGATGGCGCGTGGTGGCGACCGCGCGGAACACTGACGACATCGAGGGGCTCGAAGAGGCGGGATGTGAGACGCGGGAGCTCGACGTGACGAAGCCCGCGCAGTGCGTGAACGTCGTCGAGGACGTCACCGAGGCGTACGGCCTCGACTGCCTCGTGAACAACGCGGGGTTCGCGCAGTTCGGCGCGGCCGAGGACCTGCCGACGCGCCGGCTCCACCGCCAGTTCGACGTGAACCTCTACGGCCCGCACCGGCTGGTGCGCGCGGCGCTCCCGGGGATGCGCGAGCAGGAGTCCGGCACCGTCGTGAACGTCTCCAGCGCGGCGGCGTTCTTCACCGCGCCGGGCATGGGGGCGTACTCGGGGTCGAAGGCGGCGCTGGAGTCGTTCTCGGACGCGCTGCGGACCGAGGTCGCGGAGTTCGGCGTCGATGTCTCGCTCGTGGAGCCGGGGCCGGTGGAGACGAGCTTCGGCGAGCGCGCCCAGCGCGAAGCGTCTGACGTCGCCGACGACACGGCGTACGGCCACGTCTACGAGCTCTACCAGGATTACGAGGCGACGTTCGGCGGAATGGGCTCCGAGCCGGAGGACGTCGCGGCGGCGATCCTGGAGGCGGCGTCGAGCACGAACCCGGACGCGCGGTATCCGGTGGGGACGCTGGCTGGGCTGGCGCGGTACGCGCGCCTCGTTCCGGACCGCCTGCGCGACAAACTCGTGACGGCGGCGCTCCGCTTCGTCTGATGGGCGCGCCGGAGTTCGAGCAGGCCGACCGCTGGGAGCGCGGGTCGCGAGAGCGCGTCGCGCTCGACTGCCTCGAAGCGGGGATCGACGCCGCACACCCGGACACCGTGGTCGCGGACGCCGTCGACCTCGAAGGCGACGTCCTGCGCGTGGCGGACGCGCGCTTCGACCTCGACGCCTACGACGATATCGTCGTACTCGGCGGTGGGAAGGCCGCCGGCACGGTCGCGCGCGCCCTCGAACGCGTCCTCGGCGACCGGCTCTCCGGCGCGGTCGTCACCGACGACCCCGTCGACACGGCGTTCGTGGACGTTCTCCCCGGTGACCACCCGATTCCGAGCGCGGACGGCGTCGCGTCCACGCGTCGCGTCCTCGACCGAGCGGCGGACGCGGGCGAGCGCACGCTCGTCCTCGCCGTGGTAACGGGCGGCGCGTCCGCGCTCCTCGCCGCGCCCGTCGACGGCATCGACCTCACGGACCTCCGGGCGACAACAGATGCTCTCCTCCGGTCCGGCGCGACGATTCACGAGCTCAACAGCGTCCGGAAACACCTCTCCGCCGTGAAGGGCGGCCGGCTCGCCCGCGAACTCGCGCCGGCGCGCGTGGCGACCCTCGTCTTCAGCGACGTCGTCGGCGACGACCTCGACGTCGTCGGGAGCGGCCCGACCGTCCCCGACTCATCGACCTACGCGGACGCGCTCGCCGTCCTCGACGACTACGGCGTCGACGCGCCCGAAGCGGTGGTCGAACGCCTCGAAGCGGGCGCGCGCGGCGAGCGCGACGAGACGCCGGGTGCGGAGAGTTCCGCCTTCGACCGCGTCTCGGCGCACGTCCTCGCGAACGCGGACACGGCGGTCTCAGCCGCCGCGGCGGCCGCCGCCGACGCCGGCTACACGCCGCTCGTCCTCTCCACGCGCGTCCGCGGGGAAGCGCGGGAGGCCGCGCTCTCACACGTCGCCGTCGCCGAGGAGGCCGCGGCGACCGGCCGCCCCGTCGAACCGCCCGCCGCCGTCGTCGCCGGCGGCGAGGTCACGGTGACTGTCGGCGATTCACCGGGCGTCGGCGGCCCGAACCTCGAGTTCGCGCTCGCCGCCGCTCGCGAGCTCGCGGGAGACGACGCGCTCGGCGTGCTCGCGACGGTCGATACGGACGGCATCGACGGCGCGGCCGACGCCGCCGGCGCGCTCGTCACCGCAGAGACGGTCGAGGACGGCCGGGCGGCCCGGCGCGCGCTACGAGAGCACGACGTGTCTCCCGTTCTCGACGACGCCGGCGCGCTCCTCCGCTGTGGGCAGACGGGGACGAACGTGAACGACCTCCGCGTCCACCTCGTCGGCGCGGGCGAGGAGTGACGGATTAGTCGAGGCAGGCGGCGACGACGCGGAGCATCGCTTCTCCCCGGACTTCGTCGGCGAAGAGGGGGACGCGTTTGACGTCGACGCCGCGGAAGAGCTCCTGGGCTTCGGCGAGCGCGTCCTTCTGGACGTCCCAGCGGCGCTGGCAGAACTCGCAGGAGTCGAGGTTCGGGGTGACGAAGGCGTCGGCGGGGGCGTCGGCGACGTCGGTCAGCGGCTCCATGATGCGGTTCACGACGAGCGTGGAGACGGGGATGCCCTTCGCGTCGAGCTGGCCGCGGAGGCGCGTGGATTCGTGGACGCTCATCGTCTCCGGCACCATGACGATGCGGAAGTCGGTTCGGTCGGGGTCGCGGAGGACGCTGCGGAGCCGCCGCACCTGCGCTTTGAGTTCGTCGAGGTCGCCCGTCCCCTGCTCGCCGTCCTCGCCGCCGAACATCCCCTTCATGGAGTCCATCATGCCGCCGATGCGCTCGCGGAACTGCATCATTCGGCCCATCATGGAGTCGAGGAGCTCCGGGAGGTCGAGGAGGCGGAGGGTGTGGCCGGTCGGGGCGGTGTCGACGACGACGCGGTCGAAGCGCTCGTCGTCCATGTACTGGAGGAGGAGCTGCATCGCCGCGGCCTCGTCCGCGCCCGGCATCATCCCCTGCGGGCCGGCCTCGTCGCCGCCCATCCCGAGGAGTTCGCCCATCTCGCCCACGCCGCCCATGGTGCCCGCGCCGTCGCCGCCGAAGAGGTCGGCCTGCTCGACGGCGTCCTCCGGGTCGATTTCGACGCCCCAGAGCGGGACGTCCTCCCGGATGCGCGCGGGCCGCGACGGCACGTCCGTCTCGAAGGTGTCGGAGAGGGAGTGTGCGGGGTCCGTGGAGACGACGAGCGTCTCGGTGCCGTCGTTCGCGGACGCGAGCGCGGTCGCGGCCGCCATTGTCGTCTTCCCGACGCCGCCCTTCCCGCCGTAGAGGACGTACTCCGCGGTTCCCGGGGTGACGCCGACGTCGTCGCCGACCGCGTCGACGGCTTCGACTTCGATTTCGTCCATGGGGGAGCCTGCGGGTTCGGACGGGGAGAAGGCGTCGGTTCCGCGAGAACGAGACGAGTGGGGAGGGCCAGATGGGCGAGGCGGACGGGACGGGATGGCTCCGTAGCTCTCCGGAGGTCTCCTAGGAGGGTTTTCCCGCGTGCGGTGGTGAGCGGAGGCTGTATGGCGTCGGTCACTGGAGCTGACGGAACCGATATCGAGGCGTCGTTCGAGGAGTTCCTGCGGGCCGTGAAACGCGCCGTCGGCACGCTGCCGGACGTCGTGTCGGCGTGCCGCGACGGGGACGGCGTCGCGGAGTGGGTGGCGGTGTTGGACCGCCTCGAATCGGCGGCGGACGACGAGGCGCGAGCGCTCCAGTCCGCCGTGAACGGCGACGTGGAGCCGTCGCTCACCGGTGTCTATCTCTACCGGCCGGACCTCCTGCGGCTGGTCACGCTCGTCGACGACATCGCGAACGCCGCGGAGCGGTTCGCGCGTGAACTCGCCGCGGTCGCGCCGTCGCTCCCCGCGGAGGTCTGGGACGCGTTCGACCGGATGGTGGACCTCGCGGCGGCGGCGGTGACGGCGACGACGCGCGCCGTCGGGCGGTTCGTCGGATCGCTCGACGCCGGCGCGCCCGCGTTCGAGGAGGACGTGGCGACGGTCCGCCGGCTGGAGAGCGACTGTGACGACGAGAAGTATTCGGTGCTCTCGGCGGCGTTCGAGACGCTCCCCACCGCTGACGCCCTCCTCGTCATGACGCTCGTCGGCCGGCTCGACGTCGTGCCGAACGCCGCGGAGGACGTCGCGGACGCGCTCGTCGTCGCCGCGAGCAAGCAGTGAGCGTCAGGCGAAGTAATCGGTGAGGCGGGCGGCGGCGTCGTCGACGCGCGGGGTGACGAGGGCGAAGCGAATCCACTCCGCTTTCGATTCGCCGAAGCCGGTGCCGGGCATGCCGGCGACCCCGGCGTCCTCGATGAGCGCGCGGACGTTCTCCAGCGTGCCGGGGAAGCCCGGGAACTTCGCGAGGACGTAGAACGCGCCGTCGGGCGTCGAGTATTCGGCACCCGCCTCGTCGAGAGCGGCCGTGAAGGCGTCGACGCGGTTTTCGAGGAGCGCGCGGCTCTCGGCGTAGTAGTCCGGGTCGGTCTCGCGGAGCGCGTGGAGGACGGCGTACTGGCCGGGGCGCGTCGTCGAGACGTTCGTCAGCATGTTGCGGGAGATGGCGGCGTCGACGTGCGCCTCGGGGAAGACGGCGTAGCCGACGCGGAAGCCCGTGATGGCGAACGTCTTCGAGAAGGAGTTGGTGACGACGACGTTCGGCGAGTCGAAGGTGAGCGCGGACGTGAACTCCCCAGTGAAGTCGAAGTGGTCGTAGACTTCGTCGACGACGAGGAGGGCGTCGACGGCCTCGGCGATGGCGACGAGTTCCCGCAGCGTCTCCTCGCTGTAGACCTTCCCGGTGGGGTTGTTCGGGGTGTTGACGATGATGCAGGCGGTGTTCTCGCCCGCGGCGTCCCGGACGTCGGCGGGGTCGAGCGACCCGTCGCGTTCGGTCGGGACGAAGACCTGTTCGCCGCCGAGCATCGTCGTCTTCCCGGGGTAGTAGGGGTAGACGGGGTCGGTCATGATGACCTCGTCGCCCGCGTCGCGTTCGAGGGCGCGCGCCATGCCGAGGGTGTTCGCCATGCCGCCGCCGTTGGTGACGACGACGCGGTCGGCGTCGACGCCGCGGCGCGCGGCGATCTCCTCGCGGAGGTCGTCGAGGCCGGGGCTGGGGGCGTACTGGAAGGCGTCGCCGCCGAGGTCGGCGTACTCGTGGAGGCCCTCGCTGATGGCGGGCGGCGACCCCCAGTCGGGGTTCCCCGAGACCATGTCGACCACGTCGCGGTCCGCGCGCTCCGCCCACTGCATCACCCGGAAGAAGAGCGGTTCCTGGTACTCCATGCCGCTCTCTGGTCGCGCCGTCGGGTTGGGTCTTTCTCTTCTCGCGACACCCGCCCACCAGACACTTCCCGGCGGGACTCCGACCGCCGCGTATGACTGAGCGCACGCGCCGCGGCTTCCTCGGCGCGGTCGGCGCGGGCGCGGCCGCCATCGGCGTCGTCGGCACGGCGTCCGGGCGCATGGGTGACTGCGGGACGTGGCGGCCGGTCGAGACACCGACGGACCGAACGCTCCGCGACGTCGTCCGCGTCGACGACTTCTCGCTCGCCGTCGGCGGCGGCGGACGCGTGCTCGCCCGCGACCCGGACTGGCGCGTCGTCACCGCGGACGGCGTGGCGGGGAACGGCCGGAACCTCCGCGCGGCCGCAGCCACAGAACGAGGAGCGCGGGCGTGGCTCGCGGGCGCGAGCGGCGCGCTCGCCGCGTACGACGCCGACTCGGGCTTCGACGCGAGCGTCGGGCCGGCGGGCGTGACGCACAACTTCGCGGCGGTCGCCGTCCACGGGCCGGCCGGCGCGGAGCGAGTGGTCGTCGGTGACGACTCCGGGCACGTCCACGGCCGGAGCGGCGAGGGCGCGTGGGCGACGGCGACACCCGGCGACGGAACGGCGATTACGGGCGTCGGCGTCGGCGAGGCGGGCGCGGTCGCCGTGGACGCCGCCGCCGGCGTGTACGCGAACATCGGCGAGGGCTGGCGGCGGGCCGGCATCGAAGCGGCGAGCGCGCTCCACGCGGTCGACGGGACGGACCCGCGCTCCGTCGTCACCGTGGGCGACGCCGTCTGCGCCGTCACGGACGCCGGCTGGCGCGTCGACGACCCCGCGTCGGTCCCGCTGGACGCCGTCACCGTCGCGGACTGCGGGTGCGTCCACGCCGCCGGCGCGGACGGAACGATACTGCACCGGATGCACGGCGCGGACCGCTGGCGGACACAGCCCGTCGACTCGCACGCGGACCTGCACGCTGTCGCGGTCGGCGACCCACGTATCGCCGTCGGCGCGAACGGCATGATTCTGGAGAGATAACCCCGAAAGCGGTAATAAACGATACACGTAGCCACAAGAGTTTATCCGCGGAGCCGGCACTGTCGAGCCATGGGTAAGCCCCTCCTCTCCGTCGGAGCGGTCGCTGCGATGCTCGTACTCGCGGGCTGCTCCGGCGGAATGCCCGGTGGCGGCGAACAGAGCGGGTCGATGGCGTTCTACGTCAGCGATCAACCCGGTGCCATCGACGACTTCGAACACCTGAACGTCACGGTGACGAAAGTCGGCGTCCACAAGGTGAACGCCTCCAGCGCGGAGAACGGAACCTGGATCGAGACGGACTTCGACAACGTCACCGTCGACCTGACCGAGCTTCAGGGCGAGAACGCCGCGAACCTCGCGAACGCCTCGCTCCCGAACGGGACGTACAACAACGCCTTCATCCACGTCTCCGCCGTCGAGGGGGCGACGACCGACGGCGAGCAGGTGGACGTGAAACTCCCGTCGAGTAAACTCCACGTCGCGGAGAACTTCACCGTCGGCGCGGCCGAAGAATCCCACTTCGTCTTCGACGTCATGGTGCACGAGACCGGGAACGGAAAGTACGTTCTCCGACCGAACGCTGGCGACTCCGGGAAGAACGTGCCCGTGAAGCCGACGCCGGGCGCGAAGCAGTCCGGACAGGCCGGCGCGTCCGGTGAGACGACGACCACGGCGCAGTCCGGCACGTCCGCGGGGACGACCACGCAGAGCGAGATGGCGGTCTACCTCAGCGACCGACCCGGAGCTATCGGTGACTTCGACCACCTGAACGTCACCGTCTCGGCGGTCGGCGTCCACCGACAGAACGACTCCGACAACGAGAGCGCGTGGGTCGAACAGGACGTCGACAGCGTCACCGTCGACGTGACCGAACTCCAAGGCGACCGCGCGGTGAGCCTCGCGAACTTCACCCTCGAGAACGGCACGTACGACACCGTCTTCGTTCACGTCGCCTGGACGAACGGGACGCTCACGAACGGCGAACACGTCCCCGTGAAACTCCCGTCGAGCAAGCTCAAACTCCACCAGGAGTTCACCGTCGGTGACGGCAACACCACGCACTTCGTCTACGACGTCATGGTCCACGAGACCGGGAGCGGGAAGTACGTCCTGAAGCCGAACGTCGCCGAATCCGGCCCGAACGAACCCGTCACGAAGGTTTCGAAGAAGAACGCGAAACCCGACGACGACACGCCGAACGAAAGCGACACGTCGAACGAGACCACGACGACCACGCAGAGCGGCGACGAAACGACCGCGCAGTCCGGTAACGAGACGGCGACCACGACGACTGCGACCACGACGACGGCGACGGCGTAGCCGTCGTTCGGCAGTTCTCAGTTCGGTTTCGTTCTCTTCGCGCGTGTCCCGGCTAAGTAGCGGATACGACGCGGTTCGACAGACGGGGCGGTACTGCGTCGTCTGCCGATCCGATCCGTACCGATGCCGATACGCCTTAGCCGGCGGGACGACACGTCGGCGGTATGGAGAACGACCGCTGGCTCTACGCGCTCGCGCTCTCCGCGGTCGCGTCGAGCGTTTCGGGCCTGCTCGTCCCGCTCTATCTCGTGCAGATCGGCGGCGGGACGGCGCAGCTCGGCGTGAACGCCGCGCTCTCGTCGCTCGTCGGCGCGCCCGCCGCGGTGTTCGCCGGCCGGTACGCGGATCGAACCGGGAATCGCCGCGGTGTCGTCCTCACCGCGCTCGTCGCCGCGGCGCTCGCGCTCGTCGCTCTGCCCTTCCTGAAGACTATCGCGGCGGTCATCGTCGTGAACGCGGTGCTCGCGTTCTCGCTCGCGGCCATCGGTCCCGTCGTCACGATGCTCGTCGTCGGGGACAGCCCCGAAGCCGAGTGGAACACCCGCATCGCGCGCCTGAACAAACTCCAGGGGTACGGGAGCACGGCCGGTCTCGTCCTCGGGACGGTGTGGACCGTCGGCGTCGGCGCGGTGCTCGCCACCGGCGTCACGCAGGAGACGCTGTTCGTGCTCGCCGCCGTCTTCGGCGTCGCCGCCGCCGCGGTCGCTTTCCGATCGCTCCCGCGGCACGCCGACCTCACCGTCGGGCCGCGGCGGGCCAGCCGAATCGCCACCCTGCTCTCCCGGACGAGTCGGAACGTCCGCGACGACACCTTCAGCTTCGGGACGACCCGCGTCTTCTGGGGGGTCCGCTCGCTCTCCCGCCGCCGCCTCGGCGGCCTCCGCAGCCAGCTCCCGGCCGCGCTCTGGGTGTACTTCGCCGCCGCCTTCCTCTTCTTCACCGGCTTCGCCGTGTTCTGGGCACCGCTCCCCGTCTACCTCACCGACCGCGCCGCGTTCGGCTCCGGCGCGGTGTTCGCGCTCTACCTCGTGAACAACGTCGCCTCGACGGTGCTCTACGACGGCGCGGGCGTCCTCGCGACCCGGCACGACATCCGCCTCGTCCAGACCGGCGCGCTCGGCGCGCGCGCCGCCGCCTTCGTCGCCGTCGGCGTGCTCGGCGTGCTCGGCGTCGGCTTCCTCTCGACCGGCGGCCTCGGCCCGCTCCTCGCCGTCGCCGCCCTCCTCACCGTCGTCGGCGCGACCTGGGCGTTCATCGCCGTCACCGGCACCGGCATCGTCTCCCGCCTCACCCCGAAGGAGACGCGCGGCGGCGTCCTCGGCCTCTACGCCGCGCTGTCCGCGGTCGCCGGCGCGCTCGGCGGCCTCCTCGGCGGCTGGATCGCCAGCCGCGCGTTCGACCTCGCGTTCGGCGTCGCCGCCGTCCTCGTCGTCGCCGGCGGCCTCGTCGTCCTCCTCGCACGCCACCTCGCCCCCGACGCGAAACCGACGGCGAGCGCCGACGCCGCGCCCGCGTCCGACTGACCGCGAACCCCGGGACCGAAACGGCCTTTCTCGTTCGCGCCCCGAGGGAGAAGTGTGCGAGAGGACGACCTCGCGACCCGGCTTGTCGACCACTTCGACGCCGCCCACCCCGACGCCGCCGTCCACCTCGAAGAGCCCTACGACCACTACGGGTCGCGGGGCGTCGCCGACGTCTACGTGCGCGTCCCCCCGCCGACCGCGGTCGACTACCTCGTCGAGCTAAAAGGCGACCCCGCGGTCCGGCACGCGACCGGCGCGAACGAGATCCTCCGCCAGTACCGCCGGATGGAACGCTACTTCTACCGGGACGACGCCCACACCCTCGAACCGCGTCTCTCCCGGGACGGCCCCGGCGCGTTCGTCCTCCTGTTCTTCGCGCCCACGGAGAAGTGCGTTCGCCACGTCCGCGAGCACGCGAGCCTCTACGCGTCGGTCGACCCGGACGCGAGCGTCGACGGCGTCCCCGTCACCCGGAAGGTCGCGTTCCTCACCGGCCTCGACGACGCCGCGGCCGGCGGCGTGAACTTCCTCTCCGTCAACGCCGGCGCGCGCGTCGGCACCGACGCGTTCCGCCGCGCGGTCCCCGACGACACCCGGCTCGCGGCCGCGCTCGACGCGACGGAGTGAGCAAATATTGCAACCGCCGTGGTTGCACTTATCGTGGTGCAGCGTCACGATGCAGTTATGGCTCGGGGGAGTCGGGTGGCGGTCGTCGGACACGGACCGGCCGCAGAGCGGAGCGCACGCGCGCTCGCCGACGCCGGCTTCGACGTCGAAACGGCCGACACAGCCGCTCCCACCCGTTCTCACACCGCAGACTGCATCGTCGCGACCGACGCGAACGCTCGGGCCGCCGCCGACGCTGCCGGCGACACACCCGTTCTCGCGCTCGCCGCCGACGACGACCCCACCGATCTTCTCGACGCCGGCGTCCACGACGTCGTCCGCGCGAACGAGTCCGGCTTCGAAACCCTGCTCGTCGCGCGCGTCGAACACGTCCTCGACCGCCGCGCCGCCGAACGCCGCGCTACCAGCGAGCACGAGCGACTCGAAGCCCTGTTCGGGCAGTTCCCCGAACCCACTATCGCCTACGAGTTCGACGACGGCGACCCCGTCGTCACCGACGCGAACGCCGCGTTCACCGAGGCGTTCGGTCACGACGACCCCGCCGGCCGCAGGGTCGACGACCTCGTCGTCGGCGACGGGAAACAGGTCGAAGCCGCCGTCCTCAACGACAAGGTCGCGCGCGGCCACACCCTCGACCGCGAAGTCGTCCGCGCGACGCCCGACGGCGACCGCGTCTTCTGGCTCCGGAACATCCCGCTCGACGCCACGCCGCCAGCCGGATTCGCCGTCTACACCGACGTCACGGAGCGCCTCCGCGAGCGCGAGCGCGCACAGGCCTTCCTCAACAGCTCCCGCGACATCGTCGCCATCGCCGACTACGACACCACCTACACCTACGTCAGCGCCGCCGTCGAACACGTCTTCGGCTACCGGCCCAGCGACCTCGTCGGCGAACGCGCGCTCGAACGCATCCACGAAGCCGACCGCGAGCGCGTCCGCCAGCAGCTCGACAGCGTCGGCGACCACCCCGTCACCATCGAGTTCCGCGGACGGCACGCCGACGGCGACTGGCGGTGGATCGAAGCCGTCGTCACCGACCAGCGAGACAACCCGCTCATCGACGGCTACCTCGTCAACGCCCGCGACGTCACCGACCGCAAACGCCGCGAGCGCGAACACCGCCGGCAGGCCCGCATCATCGCCACCCTCCACAGCGTCGCCGTCGACATCGAGACTGCGGGAAGCCCCGACGCCGTCTATCAATCCCTCGTCGACGCCGCGGAAGGCGTCCTCGACTACCAGATCTGCATCGTCGACGAACGCGACGGCGACCGCCTCGTCGTCGTCGCCGCCTCCGACGACACCCCGGACGAACACTACTACAACTACGTCTCCGTCGACGCCGAGGACAACCTCGCCGCGAAAGTCGCGCGAACCCGCGAGACCGTCGTCGTCGACGACCTCCACGAGACCTCCATCGACCCCGCCAACGCCGCCTACCGCTCCATCATCACCGTCCCGCTCGCCGACTACGGCGTCCTCCAGGCCGCCGCCGACGAACCGGACGCCTTCGACGACGCCGACCGCGAGTTCACCGAAATCCTCGCCAGCCACGCCGTCGCCGCCCTCGACCGCCTCGACCGCGAACGCGAACTCGAACGGCAGACCGACCGCCTGGAGAAGTTCGCGAGCGTCGTCTCCCACGACCTCCGAACACCCCTTCAGGTCGCCGTCGGCGCAATCGAGCTCGCGCGAGAGACCGGCGACCTCGACCGCCTCGACACCGCCGACGACGCCCTCGACCGCATTGACCGCCTCGCCAGCGACCTCCTCGCGTGGGCGCGCGGCGCATCCCTCGTCGAAGACACCGAACCGGTCAACGTCGCCGCCGCGGCGACCGACTGCTGGCGCGACCTCGACACCGAGAACGCCACCCTCGACGTCACCGACGCCGTCGTCGACGCCGACCCCGACCGCGTCCGCCAGCTCCTCTCCAACCTCCTCCGAAACGCCGTGGAGCATGGTGCCACTGACCCTCCCTCGCACGCTCGCGAGGACGCCGCCGAGCACGATGGGGCGAGCGTCCACGTCACCGTCGCCCCCACCGAGGACGGCACCGGCTTCGCCGTCACCGACGACGGCCCCGGCGTCCCCGACGGCGAACGCGACGCCGTCTTCGACGCCGGCCACACCACCAGCACCACCGGCTCCGGCTTCGGCCTCGACATCGCCCGCGACATCGCCGACGCCCACGGCTGGACGCTCACCCTCGACGACGACTACACCGACGGCGCACGCTTCGTCGTCGACTGCACCACCGACCGCTAACCCCGCGTTTACGCGAGCGATACCGACGCACACGGACGTCTCCAGAGACGTAAACACGCGAAAACACGAACAACCCCGGCTATTGAGAGCCCCACCAGTGAGTGACGCGAGCCGCTCTCAGGCGCGACGAACCCGCGTCGCCGCGCGACTCGCGTCGCTCGCCAGTTCAAGTGTGAGAAAGTCCGCCCTCCCCGATTTGAACGGGGGGCAAGTCGATCTACAGTCGACTGCTCTACCAGTCTGAGCTAAGGGCGGGCGTACTTCGACGTAGTGTGGGGGCGAGTTTAAGGGTTATTATTCGCGGTCGAACGCCCCCACACCTTCAAGTACGACGACGCGTTATCTGCTGTCAGTACTGCGATGTCCAAGATTACGTTCCGGGCGGACGACGACCTCGTCGCGGCGGTGGAGTCGTTGGACGCGTCGAAGAGCGAGGTGATGCGGGAGGCGCTCCGGGAGTATCTGGAGGAGGACGTCGCGATTGAGTCGGAGTCCATCGACGAGCTCGTGGACGCCCGTATCGAGGAGGTCCTCGGCGACTACCTGCGGCGCGAGCGGTCCGCGCAGGACGTGAACGTGAACCTGCGGGTGGAGTCGTCGGGGTCGGGGGAGGTCGTCGACGCCGACGTCGAGGAGAGCGCGGAGCGGGCCGAGGACGCGAGTGTGTCCGACGGTGGTTCGGGCGAGTCGGAGTCAGTGACGTGCCGGCAGTGCGGGGAGTCGCTCGATGCGGCGCACGAGTTCTGTCCGAACTGCGGGGAGCAGGCGGGTCGGCCGGCGCTGTGCGAGTGTGGCGTGGAGCTGGGGTCGGACTGGTCGTTCTGCCCGCACTGCGGGCGTCGGACGCCGTCGGCGGACGTGCTCGAACGGTAAGACGGGCGGCTCGAGAGTTTACCCAGCCATTAACTATATACGTGAATACCCTGTTGGTAGTAGATACGTAAGACGGTCGTCTTACACGTGGCCGGCGTCTGGCGGGCCTCTCCCGCCGGAATCCAGGTCGTGTAAGACAGACGCGGGGCGGCCGCGGACGTCTTGCAGCAAACGGGGAATACAAACCATGGAGCGTGTGACACTCCGAATACCGAAACAGCAGATAGAAGAAGTCGAGCAGATGGTCGACTCCGGGAAGTTCCCGAACCGCTCGGAAGCGATCCGGTCGGCCGTCCGTGAAATGATCGACGACCAAGGCGAGGCCTCGAAGCCGAACGCCTGGGCCAAGGTGTAATCAAATGCAAGATATCGTTCAAGACGCACTCGAGATGGCCGAGGCAGAGGAGCGGGACATGGACGCGGCGTCCGACAGCGGCGGTGACCAGTTCGGGGACCCCCGAATCGTCATCGTCGGCTGCGGTGGTGCCGGGAACAACACCATCAACCGCCTCTACAACATCGGCGTCGAAGGCGCTGACACGGTCGCGATCAACACCGACAAACAGCACCTGAAGATGATCGAAGCCGACACCAAGATCCTCGTCGGGAAGTCCCTGACGAACGGGCTCGGTGCCGGTGGCGACCCCTCGATGGGTGAGCGCGCCACGGAGATGGCGCAGGGCACCATCAAGGAGGTCCTCGGGGACGCCGACCTCGTGTTCGTCACCGCCGGGATGGGCGGCGGGACGGGCACGGGCGCGGCCCCCGTGGTTTCGAGCATCGCGAAGGAGCAGGGCGCAATCGTCGTCGGGATGGTCTCCACGCCGTTCAACGTCGAGCGCGCCCGCACGGTGAAAGCCGAGGAAGGCCTGGAGAAACTCCGCGAGGAAGCGGACTCCATCATCGTCCTCGACAACAACCGGCTGCTCGACTACGTCCCGAACCTCCCGATCGGCAAAGCGTTCTCCGTGATGGACCAGATCATCGCGGAGACCGTGAAGGGGATTTCGGAGACGATCACTCAACCCTCGCTGATCAACCTCGACTACGCGGACATGACCGCCATCATGAACCAGGGCGGCGTGGCCGTGATGCTCGTGGGTGAGACGCAGGACACGAACAAGACCGACGAAGTGGTGAAGGACGCGATGAACCACCCGCTCCTCGACGTCGACTACCGCGGCGCGAGCGGCGGACTCGTCCACATCACCGGTGGCCCGGACCTCACGCTGAAAGAGGCCGAGGGCATCGCGGACCACATCACGGAGCGTCTCGACGCCTCCGCGAACGTCATCTGGGGCGCGCGCATCCAGGACAACTACAAGGGCAAGGTCCGCGTCATGGCGATCATGACCGGCGTCCAGTCCGCGCAGGTCCTCGGCCCGAGCACGCAGAAGCAGGCTGACGCCTCCCGTCAGGAGCTCCAAGAGGTCGGCGACTCCGGCTCGCGCGCGGAGGAGTCCGCGGCCGGCCCCCGCTCCACGGGCGAAGTCAAGGGCAACGTCCACTCCGACGGCGGCCAGGACGAAGTCGAGAAGAACAACGGCCTCGACGTCATCCGATAGACGAACCGCCCGCCCCGGACTGATTCGACCGCGGCCACCACTCATTCACCGTCTTTCTCACGTTCCGAGCGACAGCCGTCTCCTAGACCGCGTTGACGGCGTCGACGAGTCGGCACTTCCGACAGACGTCGCCCGTCGTCGGCGACCCGCACTCGTCGCATTCGCCGACGGGTTCCTCGCCGTCGTCGCGGTAGCGGTCGGCGGCGATGGACGCGAGCTCCTCGTAGCCGGCCATAATCGAGTGACGGGTGCCGGGGTGATTCTCCTCGAGGGAGAGGAGGAGGTCTTGCACTTCGCCGCGGAAGGCCTCCGAGGAGTGCGGGCATTCGGCCATGTGGACGGGGAGGTCCGCGAGGCGCGCGTAGAGCGCGACCTCCTTCTCGGGGACGTCCCGAAGGGGTTTCGCGCGCGGAATCATGCCGTCTTTCTCGCCGCGCTCGTCGAAGCTCCCGAGGCTGGCGTCGAAGTGACGCGCGACCTGCTCGACGTTCCCCTCCAGAATGTTCATCAGCGCGGTTTCGGCTTCGTCGTCGAGGTTGTGGCCGGTGAGGAGTTTGTCGGCGTCGTACTCGCTCGCGTACTTCGCGAGGAGGTCACGGCGGAAGACGCCACAGTACGCACAGGCCGCCATGTTCTTCGGGTCGTCTTCGACGACGTCGTCCATCTCCAGGTCGAACTCGTCGGCGTAGGAGACGACTTCGTGTTCGATTCCGAGCTCTTCGGTGAGCTCCTCGCAGGCGGCGAGGCTCGCGTCCCGATAGCCCTGGATGCCTTCGTGGACGGTGAGCGCGACGAGTTCGACGCGCGGGTCCTGCTCGAACGTCCGGTGGAGGATGTCCGTGAGTACGACGGAGTCTTTCCCGCCGGAGAGGCCGACGAGCCAGGTCTCCGGGTTCTCCGGCGTCGCCGAGTCCGGGAGGAGGGAGTCCTCGCGGACGCGCTTGCGAACGCGGCGGTCGACGGACTCGAGGAAGTGGGACCGACAGAGGTGGTTCCCCGAGTACGCCGCGTGCATCACCGCGTCCGCGTCACACTTCGTACACTCCATTACCCGTGGGTTGTGCGGCTGGCCGGTAAACCGTTTCGAGAAGGAGTATATCCCATATCGCGATACGAAATCTCCCGTGCCGGGGGACGGTTGCTACGAGGTTCGGGGACGGAGAGAGCGGTCGCTTCGGGGCGTGTCGAACCGTCTCGGAGTTCGGTTAGCGTTCGTCGACGGCGTCAGCGCCGCATTCGGGGCACGTGTCGGTGTCGGTATGGACGGCGGCGTCGCAGGCCGTGCAGCGGAACTCGGCGGATTCGTCGGCGGTCTCTCGGACCTCCTGTTTGAATTCCTCGTAGTTCCGGCCGATATCCCTGAACAGTCCCATACGCAGCGTTCGCGCCGGAGCGTGTTAAGGGCACTCGTCGTCGTTCGGGAAAACCGGAATACGAATACCGCGAGAGGACGAACGCGCGAGTATGCCGGAGTCGAACCTGTTCGAGTCGACACGGGCGTTCCGGTGGTTGGTGACCATCTCGCTCGTGGGGACGCTCATCCTGATGGGGGCGGCGAACTACTCGGTCGCGCTCGGCGGGTGGATGTCCTGCGGCGACCAGTTCCCGAAGTGCGCGGGCGTCTACGCGCCGATATTCCACCCGGTGGAGACGCTGTCGGGGAACTACACGGCGGCCCAGATATTCTGGGAGTGGTTCCACCGGGCGAGCGCGTTCATCACGGGACTGACGATGCTCGCGGCGACGGGACTGGCGTGGTGGAAGCTCGACGACTACACGGTGTCGCGGTGGCTGGTGACGGCGGCGACGGCCGTGCTCCCCGCGGAGGCGTATCTCGGCGTGCAGACGGGCGTCGCGGACCCGCCGTTCGACCTCGTCGTGCTCCACAACGTCATCTCCTGGTTCGTCCTCCTGACGATGGCGGCGGCGACGGTCATCGTGTGGCGGGCGGCGCGCCGGGACGGGGGGAAGCGAGACGACGCAGCGCCGGCATAGGGACGCGACGGCGATTGGCCGGCACGGGGCATAGGGACGCGACGGCGATTGGCCGTTGCGGGACGTAGCTACGTGTCGGCGAGTGATTTTTTGCGTGCGGGGGACGCGTTCGGGGGTATGGTTCGCGTCGTGAGTTTCGGGAGCGTCAACGTCGACCGGACGTGGGCGGTGGACGAGGAGGTGTTGAGTGAGTTGCGCGGGCGCGCGTGGTTTCCGGAGCCGGGGGAGACGAAGACGGTGGCGTCGGTGCCGGAGTCGGAGCTGCCGTCGGGTTCGCCGTCGGTGACGCTGGGCGGGAAGGGGGCGAACGACGCGGTGGCGGCGGCGGGCGTGGGAGCGGACGCGCGACTGGTCGGGGCGGTGGGTGGGGACGCCGGCGAGTACGGTGTGCTGGAGACGCTGGAAGAGCGCGGAGTGGAGACGTCGGGCGTGCGCGTCGAGTCGGGGCGGGCGACGGGGGCGGCGTACGTGTTCGTCGCGCCGGACGGGGAGAGTCACGTTGCGCGCGTTCGGGGGGCGAACGCGGCGGTGGACGCGGCGCTCGTCGACGACGCGCTCGACGTGATTCGGAAGGCGGACGCGCTCTGCTTGCAGAACGAGATTCCGACTGCGGCGATGACGGCGCTCCTCGACGGGCTGGAGCCGAAGGGGCCGGTGGTGGTCTTCGACCCCGCGCCGGTCGAGGGGGCGGCGGCGGTCGCGGGGCATCCGCGCGTCGATTACGTCACGCCGAACGAGGTCGAGGCGGACGCGCTGGAGGCGGACGCCGTCGCGGATGCGACGGTAGTTGTGACGCGTGGCGCGGACGACGTCGTGGTCCGACGGGGTGGCGCGGAGGCGTTCCGCGTCACACCGCCGCCGGCGGCCGTCGAGGACACGACGGGCGCGGGCGATACGTTCGCGGGCGCGCTCGCGACGCGGCTCGGCGAGGGCGTAGACGACCGGACGGCGGTCGAGTTCGCGGCGGCGGCGTCGGCCGTCGCGACGGAGGCCGTCGGCGCGCAGGCGGCGATGCCCGCGCGGGACGCCGTCGAGGCGAAGGTGGAGGAGACCGGTTAGCGGACGCCGAGTTCGTTCGCGCGGTCGACGGCGAGTTCGGCGAGTTCTTCGACCGTCAGGTCGGACTGGTCGGCGAGGACGCGACAGAGCATGCCGAGCTGTGTGACCGCGGCGGTCCGGAGGTCGTCCGTCTCGTTCCCGAAGTAGAACTCGTAGCCCGGGCCCTCGTGGATGAGGCCGAGGTAGACGGATTCGAGGTCGTCGGCGTCGAGCGCGTCAGTCGCCTGCGTCAGCACGTCGTCGAAGTCGGTGTCGTCGCTCACGAGGTGGTGTTCGCGCGGGCGGCGTGAAAAGCACACGGACGCGGCGCGCGCTGCGACGCCGTCACCCTTCGGTCGGCGAGAGCGCGTACCCGTCGTTTCGCCGGACGAGCGTTCCGTCGGCGACGAGTCGGTTCAGGGCGCGTTCGAGGTCGGCGTCTGGAACGCCGCTCCCGGCGAGGGCGCGCGCGATGCCGTCCGCGTCGACCGACGGAGCGCGCTCGCCGTCGGTGTTCAGCGCGACGATACGGCGGATGAGCGGTTCTAGGTCGTCCATCTGAGCCGGCCGGCGTCGGCCGTGCGCTCAGAGACGGTGCGCGATGTATTCGTTGAGGTCGGTTACTAGTGAGGGTCGGCGCGTCCAGAACCCCTGCCACTCGTTCGCGGTTTGCTGGACGGCGAGGAGCGCGAGGGCGTCGGCGTCCGCGTCGCCGTCGGGGTCGTAGACGACGAACCAGGAGTCGAGGAAGTCGCGTTCGTGGCCGGCGTGGATGGTGATGTCGGAGGTCGAGGGCGGCGTCCACCCGGGCGCGCCGTAGGCGTTGACGTCGACGGCGGTGTCGTCGAGGCGGCGGTAGACGTCGCGCGTCCCGATTTCGTCGTCGATGCGGGAGAGCCGCTGGAAGGACGAGCGGAGCGTCCCGCCGTCGGCGTTCCAGGCGTGGCGTTCGATGTGGCGGGAGACGAGGATGAGGAGGAGCTTCTCCTTGTGCGAGTCCGGGTAGCCGCGGACGGTGAACCGCGTGTCGGCGAGGCCGGCGAGGACGGCGGGGAGGTCGGCGTCTTCGAGGGCGAGCGCGCCGGTAGTGAAGAGGTCGGAGTTGATGAAGAGGATGGCGTCTTGGAGTTCCGAGAGCGGGGAGGCGGCGACGACGGCGTCGTCTTCGACGAGAAAGACCGTGTCGTCCGCGGTGTCGGGGAGCGTGGCTTCCTTGACGGTGATGGATTGGTTGTCGAACAGGGAGTCGAGCATCCGCTGGACGGGCGCGGGCGCTCGCCGGTTGACGACGACGAGCGACCGGTCGGTGGCGTCGGTGTCGACCCGGTCGAGGAAGCGCTCCAGCGTCACGGTTCACGCGTACGGGGGTAGGAGGGACTATCTTTTCGATTCTGCATCGGTGAAAGAAGAATCGGTGGGCGGGGAGCGAGCGCGTTCGCCGGAGCGGATGGAGGGCGGTGTTACTCCGATTCCGATTCTGCGTCCGATTTGGGTTTCGTGGAGGTGACCGGGCGCGTGCTCTTCAGGATGACGGACTGCGCGACGCTCCCGAAGAGGAGTTTCCCGGCGGGCGAGCGCTGCCGGCCGCCGACCGCGATGTCGTCGGCGTCGACGTCGTCGGCGACGGCGAGGATGCCGTCTTCGGGTTCGCCGGACTCGGCGCGTTCTTCGACGTCGACGCCGATGGATTCGAGCGCGTCGACGGCGTACGCCACGCTGTCCGGGGTTTCGGCGTAGCCGCGGAGGTCGATTTTCGCGCTCTCGGCCGGCTGGACTTCCGGGAAGACGTGGAGGACGACGACGTCGACGTCGGTGCCGTTGTCAACGAGCGTTTCGACGTAGTCGACCTGGCCGCGGGCGCGTGTCGTGTCCGTGTCGACGGGAACGAGGACCGTGTATGCCATGCTCACGCCTACACCCAGCCAGCTAATAAAACTCCGCCGTAGCGCCCCGAGAGGTCACCTATTCGACGTGTCCGACGGTGACGGAGAAGGGGATGGTGGTGCGGCGTTCGTACTCGCCGGTCTGCATCTGCTCGACGACTTCGCGGCCCATCTCCCGCCACTCGCCGCGGAGCGCGTCGATGTCGTCCTCGCTCAGTCCGCCCCGGGCGAGCGTGCGGCGTTGCTCGCGGAGCCGCGCGCCGGTCGCCTTCCGCTGCGCCGTCTCGATGTCGGATTCTGAGTACGGCGCGCTCGTCTCCCGGACGTGCTCGTGCCGCCGGGTCTCGACGTCGACGAGACCGGCGTCCGCGAAGACCTCGTCCGTGTGCGACCCGAGCGTCACGTCCGTCTCCACGCCCGCGATGTAGGCGTCCCGCGCGCGCCGCGTCAGCGCGGCCTCCGCGGGGACCGTGCTCTCCACGTCGACGCCGCTGTTATCGGGTTCGATGGCGGCGACGAGGTCCGAGGAGACGCGGGCGAACTCCCGGACGGCGTCGACGGGGTCGGGGAGGTTGATGAGGAGCGCCTGGCACGCCACGAGGTCCGCAGCGTTCGAAACGAGGGGGAGGCGGGTCGCGTCCCCGAGCACGCGGTCGTCGGCGGCGTCGACGTGCGTGATGAGGTCGGCGTCGGCGTCCACGGCCGTCACCGCGCCCGGCGTCTCCGCCGCGAGCACGCGCGTGAGCTCGCCGGAGCCACAGCCCACGTCGACGACGTGCTCGCGGTCGCGGAGCGAGAGCGGCGCGAGCGCTCGCCGGTCGTCCCACATCCCCCGCCGCGTGTCCTCGAGGTACTTCGCGCTGAACCGTCTCACTGGCCGGTGGTTCGCGCACTGCGGGCAAAAGCAGTTCGAGTTCGACTCGAAGCTGCGGCCTCAGGCGTCGTTCCGGAGGTCGCGGACGTGGTCGATGTTCCACGCGTAGCTGCGGCCGTCCTCCGTCGGGGTTTCGAGGGCGAGCGGGACGTCCTCGATGGCGTCGTGGTTCAGGAAGGCCTCGAATCCGTCGTCGCCGATGTGGCCGTCGCCGATGTGGGCGTGCTCGTCCTTGTTCGTCCCGCACTCGTGCTTCGAGTCGTTCAGGTGGACGTACTTGAGGTGTTCGAGGCCGACGACGTCGTCGAGCTCCTGGAGGGTGTCGTCGACGCCCTGCGGCGTGGAGAGGTCGTAGCCGGCGGCGAACGCGTGGGCGGTGTCGAGGCAGACGTCGAGCGGTTCGTCCGTGAGTTCGAGGACGGTGGCGAGGTGTTCGAAGTCGCCGCCGAGCTTCGTGCCGCTCCCCGCGTCCGACTCGATGAGGATGGTGACGTCGTCCGGGACGTCGAGGCTGTCGAGGACGCCCGCGGCGTTCTCTAACCCGCCGTCGACGCCCGCGCCCGTGTGCGCGCCGAGGTGGACGTTCACGTAGGGAATTCCCAGCTTGTCGGCGGCGTCGACCTCTTTCTGCATCGCGTCCGTCGACTTCTCCCGCAGCCCCTCCTTCGGCGTGCAGAGATTCACGAGGTAGGACGTGTGGATGACCCAGGGTTCGACGCCGGCGTCGTCCGAGCGCGCGCGGAACGCCTCGGCTTCGGCGTCCTCGATGTTCGGGTCCTGCCAGACCTGCGGAGAGTGCGTGAATATCTGTCCGCAGTTCCCGCCGACCTCTAGCTGCCGCCAGACGGCGTTCTCGACGCCGCTCCCCGGCGGGGATTCGGGGTCGCTCGACGTCTTCGAACCGGAAATGGAGACGTGGGCTCCGACTCTGAACATACCTGCCTCTCACCCCGCGGGGAGAAAGGGACTTCGGATACGCGCGCGGGGAGCGAGAAGGTTTTGCCCGTGGCGGGCGATGCGGGAGGTATGAGCCGGTCGACGCCGCTCGCAGTCGGGGACCAGGTGGCGGGCGACGCCAGCGCGCCGCTCGTCTACCCGGACGACACGGTCGAGGAGCGCACGGTGGCGTCGTGCGTCGAAGAACGGCCCACGCTCTTCGTCTTCTACACGAACGACTTCAGCCCGGACTGCGTGACCGAGTGGTGTTCCTTCCGCGACTACACGTGGTTCTCCGCCGCGGACCGCGTGAACATCGTCGGCGTCAGCGCGTCCCGCGTCGGCACGCACAAGCGTTTCATCGACTACCTCGGCCTCGACTTCCCGCTGTTCGCCGACGAGGACCTCGAAATCACGGAGGCGTTCGGCGTCCGCTACAAGGCCTTCAAGCTCTTCACGCGCTCGAAGCGCTCCGTCTTCCTCGTCGACGGGGACCGAACGGTCCGCTATCGCTGGGTCGGCGAGAGCCTCGTGGACCCGACGCGCGACCAACCGCCGCTCGAAGAGATCCGCCACGCCGTCGAAGACGCCACCGGCGGTACCGACGACGCCTTCGGGTTCGCCTGAACGCCGCTCGGGAGGCGAGTCCGAACGAACCCGGAAGACGGAAACGGCGGCTATGCGGTGAGAGGTCGTGGGTGCCCGCGGCGATTACGCGGTCGGGTCGTCGGCGCGGCGGTTCCAGGCTTCGCTGTGGTACTTCTCGCGGGCGAGGTCGCGGGCGGCGGCGAGTTCGTCGTCCGTCCACTCGCCGACGGTCGCGCCGCTCCAGTCGGCGAGCGCGGTTTCGAGGGCGTCGACGGCGTCTTCGCGGGTGACGTCTGCTTCTGCTCGGATGCTCGTCACGCGCTCTCTGAACTCGGTGCCGGTGACGCCGGGGTCGGCGAAGCAGTCGAGGTGGCGGACGGGCGTGCGCGCGTAGGAGAGGCTGCCGTGTTGGACGACGGCGTCGCGCTGGCGGTACTGGGCGTTCCCGCTGATCTTCTTCCCGCCGGCGACGACGTCGTGGGCGGGGTTGAGCGCGCGGAGGTAGCAGGCGGGGCGGTGGAGTTCGGGAGCGGGTTCGTCGGCGAAGTCGGCGTCCACGCCCATCCGCGAGAAGGCGTCGAGGAGCGGCTCGCAGAGTTCCTCGTAGGCGTCCATGAGGTCGGTCGGGAACTCGTCGGTCGGGGCGGTGACGGAGTAGGAGATGTCGCCGTGGTAGTCGTGGAAGATGCCGCCGCCGCCGGTGGGGCGGCGGGTGACGGTGACGCCTTCACGTTCGCACCACGCCCAGTCGACCGAGTCGGCTGGCTGGCTGTAGCCGAGCGAGAGCGTGCTCGGCCCCCAGCGGTAGACGCGGACGGTGCGCGGGCCGCCGTCGCCGGCGGTGCGCGCGGCGATTTCGTCGAGCGCCATGTTCATCGGGCCGCTCCAGGTTTCTTCCGGGACGAGTCGCCACGCTCCGTCGACGCCGGTCATAGTTCGAGTAGGGCGCGCCGGGGGAAAGCGATACCGTCTCCGTCCGAATTAGATTTCTTCTTGTTGAGTGCCGTAATTTAAGTGTGGAAAGCCCGTAGAGTCGGGTACAATGTGGCAACTCGGCCCCCACGCGGACGAGCCAGAGTGGAAGCTGCTCGACGTCCCCTTCGACAATGACCTGATGGAGATCTGTCAGACGACGGTCGGCGCGTACGCCATCGGCGACGGCGGCGTCCTCGCCGGTAACCGCAACAAGGAGGGGTGGAAGATCGTCCTCGACGACGGGCCGAACGCGCGCGACAACCAGCTCCGCGCGATGGACGTCACGGACGACGGGAAGCGCCTCTGGTTCCTCGGCAGCTCCGGCGCAATCGGCTGCTACGACGTCGAAACCCGCCGGAAGTACGACTACTCGTACCCCAAGGAGATGACCTCCACCTGGGAGGGTATCACGGTCTCCGGACCCGCCGGGAGGGAGAAGGGTCTCGCGGCGAACGGGAGCGGCGAAGTGATGCCGTTCACCATCGACGGCTTCGACGTCGACTGGGGGGTCGCGGAGAAGCCCGTCGGCGGCAAGGCCTCGAAAATCGCCGCGCTCGCCTCCACCGAGGAAGGAATCGGGTTCGCCATCGACACCTCCGGGCAGGCCTACAAGACCACGGAGAGCGACGGCTGGAAGGACATCGGCATCGTCAACGCCCAGGTGAAGTTCTACGACGTCTACGCCGGAGGCCACGGGAAGGTGTACGTCTCCGCGGGCGACGGCCGCCTCTACCGCTACGACAACTCCTACAACCAGTGGACGCCCATCTCGGTCGGGAACGCCGCGCTCCACTCCTTCGACATGTACGACGGCGACATGGTCGTCCTCGGCGGCGGCGGCCTCTTCTACCAGCGGCAGTTCGGCGGGCAGCGCTGGCGGAAAATCCACACGCCGACGAAGAAGACGCTCTACGACGTCCGCCTCGGCAAACCCTACGACGTCGCCGTCGGGAAAGGCGGGACCGTCCTCCACCGCCCCCGTGGGGAGGCCGCGAACGAGGAGTCGAGCGCCGACGGCGACCAGTACGACGGCCGCGGCGAGCTCTACGACGGCGACGAGAACGCGAAGAACCAGTCCGGGTCGACGTCCGGCAAAACGAGCGGAACGGAGACGAACAGCGACGGCAGCCAGTAGAGTAGTCAGTAGAGTTCGCCGCCGAGCGGCACGGCGTCGTCGGGGGCGACGAGGACGGGGTGGCCGTCCTCGTCCGGAACCCCGACCGTGAGCGCTTCTGATTCGTAGCCGGCGATGTTGACGGTGCCGAGGTTCGTCGCACAGAGTACCTGCCGGCCGACGAGGTCGTCTGGGTCGTAGTTATAGCCGGTCTGCGCCGCGGACTGCACCGTCTCGTCGCCGAGGTCGACCTCCAGTTTCGCCATCTCGGGTTTGCGGGTTTCGGGGAACGGCTCCGCGTGCAGTATTTCGCCGACCCGGAACGTCGTCTCGAACAGGCTGTCGGACATCGACTCACTCTCCCGGCGGCCGCGAGGTAAAGCTTCGCTCGACGGCGACATGCGCCACGTCGAGACGGCGCGGACAGTAACTCCAAGAGCACGGGCAGTGTAGGCCCGTGACGTGACGAGAACTCCAGTGGTGGTCGCGTCGTGGTAGCGGAGTGGTTCACCCAATTCTTCGGCACGGACCCGATCGTACACGGGTTGGTCGGCGGGCTGATCATCGCCTTGATGAACCTCTTCGGCGCGTCTCTCGTGTTCGTCTGGCGGAACCCCTCGGAGCGGGCGCTCGACGGCGCGCTCGGGTTCGCCGCCGGCGTGATGCTCGCCGCGAGCTTCACCAGCCTCATCATCCCCGGCATCGAGACGTACTCGAACGGGAACCCCATGCCGGTGCTCGTCGGGGTCGCGCTCGGCGCGCTCTTCCTCGACCAGTCCGACCGCTTCATCCCGCACGCCCACTACCTCCTGTCGGGGCGGAAACGCTCGGACGCCGCGAACCCGAGCGTGGACCTCCCCGTCTCGGAGGAGAAACTCGCGGGCGTCCTCCTGTTCATCTTCGCCATCACCATCCACAACATGCCGGAGGGCCTCGCCGTCGGCGTCGGCTTCGGCAGCGGGAACCTCGAACAGGCGATTCCGCTGATGCTCGCCATCGGCATCCAGAACATCCCCGAAGGCCTCGCCGTCTCCGTCGCCGCGATAAACGCCGGCCTCGACCGGCGGTCCTACGCGGTCTTCACGGGCATCCGCGCGGGCGTCGTCGAGATTCCGCTCGCCGTTCTCGGCGCGTACGCCGTCCAGTCGGTGTCCGCGCTCCTCCCGTACGCGATGGGGTTCGCCGCCGGGGCGATGCTCTTCGTCATCAGCGACGAAATCGTCCCCGAGACCCACGCGAAAGGCTACGAGCGCATCGCGACGCTCGGCACCATCGCCGGCGTCATCGTGATGCTCTACCTCGACATCGCGCTGGCGTAACGCGGTTCGGAGCGAGCGTCAGCGAGCGAGAACCGCGGTAACGCGAACGGGGAGCAACGCGACCCGTGAGCCG